>JAFGRL010000171.1 GCA_016935195.1 Sedimentisphaerales bacterium | reverse complement strand
TCGAATATTCGTAACCGCAGTGAATAAGGATGTAATTTGTTTCGGGGTTCAGGTTGCAGCCGAAAAACGGGGGAGACTGGAAAGTTCACTCGCAATGACAGTTTCAATAGAGGAGGGCAGGCAGGAATGACCAGTGAACCACGTTGGGTTCAGGGTATAGTTTTCAACAGACCATTATACCTTCATAGTTCATAGAAACAAACAATCACAGATGGATGTGCCGTTGTGTTTTCTGGGGCATTATGGTTTGGGAAATAAAAAAACCCCTGAGCCGGCAATGGTGAGCTTATTCCTTTAGTCGGATGTCCCTTTTATGCGTTTGAAAACGCTCACTTTTTAGCCTGACAGGGGCAGGATTAGAATCGCTTATGGCTTTTTCCTTTTCGTTTTAGAAGAGCTTCTTGCTTTCCTTGTCCGGCTTACGCTCTGCCTTGTGTGCTATAGATATATATGGACAACGTAAACTCAAAACTACTATGGCCGGATTGGTCATTTTCCAAAGCCATTTTGGGAATCTAATCTAATAAAACACATCGGCAAGTTTGGTTGTTGGGCTTGAAAATTTTTTGAGTATAACCGTCATCGTCAGCAGCTTAACTGTTAAGCTCGGCAAAGTTACCAGTAGCTGCAAAGCTTTATGCCATTTGTACATTTTCCCCGAAACTCAACTTGTTGATTTTGACATTCTCTGTTATATTCAATAGCCTTCCACGTTTAGCCCCGATAACGGGGAAAATTGTCTCTGAAAAATTTTTCTAAAAAGTTAAAAGGCCTAAGGATTTTTTTTGTTAATATGCTGCTGAGGCATTTAGCAAACTTCTGGTTTATGTGTTGTTAAGAAAAATGGCGAAAAGTTTAGCAAAGAAGTAATTTTAGAGAAGTTAGGTAAAAATGGCAAAGAAAGAATATACGGATTATCAGCGTGATGTTATTGGCGGATATTACGGCAATCTCAAGGAAATAGCACTGGGCAGATTGCAGGAATTAGTGAGCGAGCTTTACCTTGCCGATAGTGAAGCAAAGAAAGCAAGGCTCTGGGAAAGGGTGAATAAGGCAATGGTCAAACTCAAAGTAAAGCCGGCAATAATTGAGCATATTATGAATAAAAAGGATGTAACAGTCCTTGCGAAGAATATTGCAGACTGGCTATAAATGCGTTTACAAAGTCAGAAGAGCAATAACAAGCCTGCAAATTACGTGTTACAGAACAATACTACCTTCCGCAATCTTTGTAACCGGGCCGGTCATAGTAATTGTGAAGTCATCCGATACGGCAATGTCAAGCTGGCCGCCGGGCATATGAACTTTTATCCCCGAATCGCACAGGCCTAACCGCCGAGCGACCGCTGCTGCCGCACAAGAGCTGCTGCCGGAAGCTAAGGTATATCCTGCACCACGTTCCCAGATTTTTATCTCAATGTTACTCCTGTCGATAATCTTTAATAGCTGCATATTGATTCTATTTGGAAACATTTTATGGTTTTCGACCAAAGGCCCTAACTGCCTCGCCCTTTCTTCAGTTATGTCATCGCTGACAATCACACAGTGCGGATTGCCTATGGCCAGGCACGTTGCTTTAAGCTTTTCAGGGCCTATTTGAAATTCCTCATTTATTACTTCCCTTACAGGGCCTTTGACGGGTATCCGGTTGCTGAGGAAAGTTACTCTGCCCATCCCTATCTTAATAAGGCTGGCCAAATCGTCCATTATTTGAGCTTTTACAACTCCCCCCAATGTCTTAATAGTGAAGTTTTTTTGTGTTATGTACTGTTTCTCGAATAAGTACCTTGCGAAGATTCTAAGGCCGTTGCCGCTTTTCTCAGCTTCACTGCCGTCGGGATTGAAAATACGCAGCGCAAAGTCAGCTTCTTTTGTTTCAATCGGCCCATAGACAATGCCGTCTGAGCCTATACCGTAATTGCGGTGACATATCCTGCGAATCTGCTCCTGCGATAATTCGCCTGTAAGTTCAGCAGGCTCAAGAACAATGTAATCATTGCCCAACGCATGATATTTGTAAAATTTCATTGGTTCTGATATTAAGAAATAACTTAAACCGATTAGTGTTTTTAGATTGCCACGCCCTGCACCTTGGGGCACAGGCACCATACGGTACAGGGCTCGCAATGACATTTAAGGACGTTTTTGCAATTTTTATATGTTCTAAGTCAGTCGCTTAGCGAACTCAGCAAGGTTCCTGAGCTTATCACGATTAAGTGAAGGTTCTTTAGATGAAGCCTCTTCGATGGGCAGACTTACTTCAACCAAATCTTCGGGCAAATCGCTTTGACTGATTATTTGATTGAGTTCTTCTTTCGCAGCATTTATCTCTTTTGCCTGTTGCTCCACACGTTTTGTAAGCATTTCTTTGGCAAACGTCAGTTCCGATACGCGCCGCCTTAATTTCTCTTCCGATTTCCCCCTTTTCTTGATTTCATTCTCGTGCTTTACGAGTTCTTTTCTTAACATAGCAGCTTGAAACACCTGAATGTGCCTGGCCCTGCTGCCGCCGAATGACAAAGCAAATACCGTCAGAATTATAATGATTAAAACAACAAGGCATTGAAGCATTAGCCTGTTGTAGTTTATCTCCTCAGAGGATACGTCAAAAACAAACTTGTAGTTTACAACCTTGCGGATGGCTGGCACTCCCGTTGTGCTCTGCTTAGATGCCATCTCAAATACAGGTGGAAAAGCTGCTATAACAGCAATGACCCCCAACCCTGCCAATATTACGAACTTCTGCTTGTAATTCATCCCGTTAAACCTTAATAAAGCAATCCGTAGATAAATAATCGGCCAACAGGCACGTTTTCCTTGAAACAACCTGCATAGTCCCATAAAATACAGTTTCTTCTTAGAAAAACAATGGCTGTATCGAGTCTAAGCCGATTTTTTTGCCTCAATCCCCTTGGCTGCCAAGACAATCCCCTTAAATCACATCACACTATTATACACTATCTGCGGTTAATTTACGAGAAAAAAGGATGTTTCTCTAAAACCTTAACTATTTGATATTATGTTGATATGTGTCTTGCGGTCTAAGTTGTTTTGGCCTGTGAAATGCTGACATATAGGGATAGAACAGCTTTGGATTCAATAACATTTGTGACGATCTGTGCATTCCATTGCAGTGCCATTTGAATACAACTGTACTACAACCAAAAGCACAAATAGCTCATGAAATTGCAGAAATTATAAATCTATAAGGCTTGTAATATCAAAGACTTGAAAAATTTACAAAAAACGTTAACATTTTATTAGTACCGTGTGAACTTTAATATCGAACAAATAAGCAGGAACCAGAATTCTAAAACGTAAATTATTTCAAGGAGAAAGAAATGTTTAATGGTATCTTTCATATTCCGCAGCCGGCCAATGAAGTACTCCTGCAATACGCACCTGCCAGTCCAGAGCGCCTGGAGCTAAAGGCCAAGCTCAAAGAAATGCTCAGCCAGCCGGCAGATGTGCCGATGATAATCGGTGGGCAGGAAGTACGTAACGGTAAGCTCGCCGATATTCGCTGTCCGCATGACCACAGGCATATATTAGGAAAATATCATCACGCCGATGCCTCCTTTGTTATCAAGGCGGTTGACGCAGCAGAGCGTACCAAACGCCTCTGGGGAGAGATGCCGTGGGAATCAAGAGCAGTGGTACTTCTCAAAGCAGCGGAACTTCTGGCCGGAAAATACCGCCAAACTCTAAATGCCGCTACAATGCTCAATATGAGTAAAACTCCCAACCAGGCAGAGATTGATTCGGCTTGTGAACTGATAGACTTCTGGCGATTCAATCCACACTTTATGGAAGAGGTATATGGTGACCAGCCGATGTCAACACCAGGGGTATTGAACTATATGGAGCATCGGCCGTTAGATGGTTTTGTTCTGGCATTGACTCCGTTTAACTTCACATCGATAGCAGGCAACCTTCCGACTGCGCCGGCACTCATGGGCAACACTGTGGTGTGGAAGCCGGCGTCAGCAGCGGTACTGCCTGCATACTTTATAATGAAAGTGCTCGAAGAAGCAGGGATGCCGCCAGGAGTTATTAATATGGTGCCAGGCCCGGGACCGATTGTCGGCCCGCCGGCATTAGACGACGTAAGGCTTGGCGGAATACATTTTACGGGAAGCACATATGTCTTTTCAACGATATGGCGGGCAGTCGGCTCGGACATCCGCAAATACGTCTCCTATCCGCGAATCGTTGGTGAGACCGGCGGCAAGAACTTTATATTCGCCCATGCAAGCGCCGATATCGAAACCCTCGTTACAGCATTGGCTCGAGGTGCGTTCGAATATCAGGGACAAAAGTGCTCCGCTGCTTCAAGAGCATATATTCCCGATTCAACCTGGCCGGAAGTCAAAAAGCTTTTACTGGATAATATCAACGATATCAAGATGGGTGACGTTACTGACTTTAGAAACTTCATAGGTGCTGTCATCGACGAAAAGGCCTTTCAAACCATAAGCGGCTATATTGAATACGCCAGAAGTTCAACGGATATGGAGATTATCACAGGCGGCAAATGTGATGACTCTAAGGGCTATTTTATCGAACCGACAGTTGTTGTAAGTACGAACCCCAAATCGAGGTTAATGACAGAAGAAATCTTCGGCCCGGTCTTAACCATATACGTTTATCCGGAAAACGAGTATGACGAGATATTGGAACTGTGTGACCAGACCTCGCCTTATGCACTGACAGGTTCAATCTTTGCTCTTGAGCGCAGTGCAATAGTCAAGGCTATGAATACTCTGCGACACGCCGCGGGTAACTTTTACGTCAACGACAAGCCGACCGGTGCGGTCGTCTCCCAGCAGCCGTTTGGTGGAAGCAGGGCATCAGGCACGAATGATAAGGC
>JAFGRL010000170.1 GCA_016935195.1 Sedimentisphaerales bacterium | reverse complement strand
TCGAATATTCGTAACCGCAGTGAATAAGGATGTAATTTGTTTCGGGGTTCAGGTTGCAGCCGAAAAACGGGGGAGACTGGAAAGTTCGCTCGCAATGACATTTTTCAATAGACACCTCGGCTGCCCCTTCGACTGCGCTCAGGGCTAAAGGCTTTCTCATGGTGACAAGTTTTATATGAAACTGTCATTTTCTCGGTGCAGATTATTTTGGTTAGGTGCTGGAGAAGTTTTACTTGTTTGGTGAGGTACTCCAACTCATTCCTTGTGATTTGGTATGAAGGTTTGTAACGCGCGTCAATATAGGCCTTCTGCAATAATTTGAACATTTTTTTCTGGTCTTTGGCGGCCTGAGGAAAGACTGTTAAAAATTGCGGGGCTAAGACAACGGCGAAGATTTTACAGTTGCAGGCCGATTACGGCAAAGACATAGAGACGGCAAAGCCCCGCCAAAATATCGATGAGGTATTGGCCGATAGCATCAGACACACAAACAGATTAATCGCTGTGGCATTAGCTGCTAATGATATAATCGATTGTGCGCAAAAGGACAAGCAAGACCGTTATTACTTTCGTGTGCCAACGAAGCGCTTCAATGCGATCAGAAGAACTTTGAAAGCTTTAGCAAAACTGCAGCAATGAAAACAAGTCCCTTTCGACTAAACACTATTGGCTAAACACTAACAACTACCCGCTACCCGCTGTACGCTATTCTCATTACCCCTCTGCACATTTGATTGATTTCGTTTTTAATATGTATATTTGATATTTGCATTTTTGTCTTTGATTTTTTAAGCTAAAAGGTGTTTTCTAACAACAAGTGTCGCTGTAGTAATAATCTGTGACAGAAGATTGATGAAAAGAGCACAAGTAAAACACTCTGAGAAAGACAGGCACAAAAGTAGAAGCGAGTTGGAGATTAATAAAACCTCAATCAAATACCATACTCTTTTTATTTGCCTGACTTTAGTATTGGCTACATTTTTGGTTTTCTGGCAGGTGCGCAGCTTTGATTTTGTCGGTTATGATGACCCCGAGTACGTCAGCCTCAATAAAAATGTCAAAAAAGGGCTTACTTATGACAATTTTATCTGGGCCTTTACCACGGGGCGGTTGAGCAACTGGCATCCTTTGACATGGCTGAGCCACATGCTGGATTGTCAGTTATTCGGCACAGAGCCCGGCTGGCACCATTTAGTTAATCTTGTTCTACACATACTAAATACATTATTACTGTTCATTGCTCTCAAACGAATGACCGGCACACTTTGGCGAAGCGCTTTCGTTGCAGCAGTATTTGCACTTCACCCACTCCATGTCGAATCTGTAGCGTGGGTTTCTGAACGTAAGGATGTTTTAAGCACCTTTTTCTGGTTTTTGACGATAATCCTTTATGTGCATTATTACAGGTGTGGTAGAAAGTTCTGGTACCTGCTGACGGTTCTTAGTTTTATGTTAGGATTGATGGCCAAGCCTATGCTTGTAACATTGCCTTTCGTTTTTCTGCTGCTGGACTACTGGCCTCTTGGGCGTCTCGGGCGTAAAACCAAAACTTTATTTTGGCTAATACTGGAGAAGATTTCCTTTTTTCTGCTCGCAGCGGGCTCCAGTGTCGTCACCATCGTAGCCCAGCACGGCGCAATTGCAAAAGTAGGTGCAATCTCCCTAAATACCCGAATAGCCAATGCACTGATTTCTTATGCCAAGTATATTACCAGGATGTTTTGGCCCAGGGATTTGGCATTAATGTATCCATATTCTGCCGAGAGCGTATTGATTTGGCAGTCTGCAATAATTGCAGCTTTGTTATTGCTGGCGATTTCCGTTTTGATAGTTTGGTTTACTCGAAGGCGAAAATATTTAGCAGTAGGCTGGTTGTGGTATCTCGGCACACTTGTTCCTGTTATTGGTCTGGTTCAGGTTGGCTCTCAGGCAATGGCTGACCGCTACACGTATGTGCCGCTTATAGGCCTGTTCATTATTATTGCATGGGGTGTGCCCGAGCTGCTGGAAAAATGGCGGTATAGAAAAATTGTGCTCGGCTCATCGGCCCTTGCCGTGCTTGTCATATTATCGGTATGTACGCATATCCAGCTGCGCTATTGGCGCGACAGTTTAAGCATTTTTCAGCACACGCTCGATGTTACTAAAAACAACTATATCATTCATAATAACCTCGGCTCATTATTCAACCAGCAGGGCAAAACCGATGAAGCTGTTGAGCAATTTACCGAGGCTCTACGCATAAGGCCTGACTATGGTATGGCTTATAACAACCTCGGCTTTACTCTTACGAACCAGGGAAAGTTGGATCAGGCTGTGGTGCAAATTAACAAAGCTCTGCAGATTAATCCCGAGCATGCTATGGCACATAACAATCTGGGAATTGCTTTGTTCAGGCAGGAAAAGTTTGACCAGGCTGTTACACACTTTACAAAAGCACTGGAGCTAAATCCTGATTTAACTGAAATACACGGCAACTTAGGACTGGCTCTAACGGGGCAAGGAAGATTTGCCGAAGCCATCTCCCAGTATCGCATAGCCCTCGAGCTGCTGCCGAATAATCCTAATTTACACAATCTTTTAGGTACAGCACTTGCCCAGCAAGGTAAGCTTGCCCAGGCAGTTATGCATTTTAACGAAGCACTGCGACTTAAGCCGGATTTTGCTCAAGCACTCAGCAATCTTCAATATTATACCAGCCAGGGCCAGGCCAAAATTGATGCAACGATTAATAATCTGGCTAATGCGCTGGAAAAAGACCCGAATTCCGCCCAGTTGCATTACCAGCTTGCACATGCAATGGCTGAGAAAGGCAATTTAAGTAAAAGTGTCTTTCATCTTAGACAGTCGCTGCGCCTTGAACCCAATAGTGTTAATGCTCTTAATACACTGGCCTGGATTCTGGGTACAAATAAAAAAGGTGAATTTCACGACCCGAATGAGGCAATCGAGCTTGCTGAGCGTGCGTGTGAGGTTACCTCAAACAAGCAGCCAGCTATGCTCGATACTTTAAGTGTCTGCTATGCCGCCCTCGGCAGATTCCCTGAGGCGATAGCTGCTGCCGAAAAGGCTTTGCAATTGGCCAAGCTCGCAAAGCAGCAACAGTTAGCAGAGGATATAGAAGCTCATCTGGAATTGTATAGAGCCGGAAAGCCTTATTTTGAGCCGTAGGCTGGTGAGTTGTTTTTGTCCTACATATCGGGCACGACTTCAGGATAAAGCTGACCGGCTGGGGTTATCTTGAATACGTATATCAGGCCTTCACGCAGTTTGGAGTAAACAACATTGCCATATACTGCCTTGATGCCGTATTGATTTAGCTTGTCGGGGTCATTTGCCAGCTGCCATATACTTGACCAGAACAATTCCTTTTCACGAGGCATTAATAACTTTAACAGGCCTTTGTATCTTTGAGGCTCGCCTCCATATGTCTCTATGGCCATACCGTCCTCAGGGGACATATTTTCACCATAGACCCGACGCCAGATATACAGAGCTTTTTCCTGGCCGTTCATCACCATTTCATCGCCGAATTTGACAATCAGGGCATCGAAATGGATGATGTCGCCTTGTATTGTATAATCTTTTTCGAGAATTTTTTTGAGCTTATCTTCTCTTGCGGTCTCGACAAACTTTATTGTTGTAAGAACTCTGCCATTGCTGCGCTGCTGGGAAATTACCTTCGCATAGCCAATCTGGTCTTCGTGCGTGAGGTTTGTTATTGCCTGTTTTAGATGTTTGTTCTCAGCTAAAAGCTGATGAATGGTCGCACTTCTATGGTACAGCCCTCTGGCAAAATATGCCGCTGCTGCAGCAAACAGCAGTATTGTCAGATAATTGAAAAACCGTCTTATTTTTGGACTATTAGCCATTTATTACAGCAGTTTTAACTTTCGCTGCCTTTATTCGGACCGACTTGAGTTACCCTATTATCATCGGCCAAGAGACGCTGTTTTGTCCAAAAATCAATCGAGCGAAGTGAAGTGGAAGTTTGTAGTGAGATTGAAAGAGGCTTGAGTTGTGATAGTGTGTTATTTACCGAAAAATACAGTTATCACAGGAGACTCGAGCCATGCAAAATTTTTCTACAAACCTGTTTTTTAGCTAAAAAAAGAAAAAAGGCCGATTTTGTAAAAACCGGCTGTTCGGAGGAGGCTGTATAAGGTAATTGAAGAATCAATTATTTCAATGACGACTTCTCAGATTCGAGTTTAGTAGCCTTAATCAAACACAATGAAACTTTTTGAACTTTTTGGCCATCCTTCTTTTCTCTTTGGGTTATTTTCTGGCCGCCGAGCAGGATTGTTTGGCCAAGGGGAAACAAGGCACGTGTATCTGTTACAACTTTATGTATTACTGGAATTTCATAAGGATACTTTTCTTTGTACATGTGCTTTTCGTACCCTGTGATATTAGAAAACTCAAACTCAACATGTAGAAGAATGTTTTCGTTGTCGCTTCTGAGGGTTGGTTTTACGTTAAGCAATATGCCTGTTTCTACATAAACCACTTTTGGTTGTGGCTGATCCAAAGTCTTATTAGGTTCGCTATAGCCGGAGATGTAGGGACTTTCACTTAGAGTCTTTAATGTTGCTTCTTCACCGTCAAATACAAGTATTTTTGGTGCTGACAGCAACTGACATCCTTTGACTGTCTGGGCCAGTTTCAGCAATCGGGATAGCTGTTCATTGTCTAATTCACTTGTATAATTGGGGTCATGCTTATCTGAAGGAAAAGCAATCTTTTCTCTTTCGAGAAAATTGTTAATTTCGTTGGCGTCAGTCGGGACAAGAAGAAAACGCGAATCAATTTGTATTTTAGCTTTGTCGTTTGCTTGCTCAGCCGATTTTTTTGCCTGGACAACACCAGTCTGTGAAGATTGCCTTTCCAGAACCTGCGGTTTCACCAATAAAAGCACCGTTTGTCCATTAAGAGGGATACTGCCGGCTACCGCTATTGCGTGGTCAGAAAGAACCGCTGCTGTAGTTGACACTGATGTTGATGATACGTCCTGTCCTGCTGAAACTGAATATTCAAAATCAAGCTCAAGCTTAATTGTCTTTCTATCCGGCTGCACGATATTTTTAAGTTTAAGCTTGATAGATTCGAAATCTTTGACATTTTCGGTTCTCATCTCTCCAGTCTCACCATCATTTGTGAGTATTTTAGGAGTAGAAATCATTTTTGCTTCAGGAATAGCTCTGATGATTTTAAGAAATTCTTCAAGTTTTTCAGGTGTAATCATTGGAGTTCCAGGTTCAGATTTGTCGGTCGGAATTATTTCCTTTAACTGCGGCAAATCCCCTGGAACACTTAAAAGATATGCACTTGTCAATATATGCGGAGTAGGTTTTTCCTCTGCACTAATACCAAGCCTTTCGAGTGATTCGGGGTTTTCAAAAGCAACGTGGAGGTCGTTGTATAACACATTTGTACCTTGGCTGTTTTCCTGCATAAGCAATGTTTTGTCATAAGCAATTACCTCTTGCGGCGATATGGTAATGTTTTTGTCTTTGCCGAGATATTCAACGTTTTTAAGTCCCCATACCAATTCCTTATCGATATCATAGGGCTTGAGCCCCTCTAAGGTATCGGGATAGTTTTCTTCATGGTCATTAGCATAAATAGCCAGCGCCTTGCCCAAATCGGATAGCTTATTAGCTGCCTCGATTCGCTTCTGCAATTCCTCTATTTTTTGTTGAGCAATTTCAAGATTGCTTTTCTCAACTGCCTCATACCTGTTCATAGCTTCTTCATGTCTCTTCATAGCTGACTCATACTGTTTCATAGCTTCTCTATATCTCTTCACATTTGATTCATACTGTTCCTGGGGTCCTTCAGCTTGTTTCGCTTGGCCAGCCGGCCCTTTTACGTCCTTTAATGTCTGACGTAGCTTGGCAAGTTGGTCAGAACCCTGCTCCTCATTAACATCAGGAATGAATTCACTTGGGTTGATTGGTTGGTTTACTATGATGTTTCTGTGTGTTTCTGTAATTATTCCTTTGATTTTTGACATCTGGGTGGGTGCGGATTTTCCTGCTTCTTTGAATTCCTTAATTGCTTCAGGAGTAATTCGCTGTCCGGTTATTTTTAGTGCTTCTTCGATTTGTTCATCGGAAAGTTCAGGTATTTCGGGCATTTCGAATTTGCCACTAAGAATTTGCTGTCTTTGGCGAATCAGCAACGTTTTTTTGGAAATCCAGAAATTCATTGTCATACCTGCCAACTGTCCGGATAGAACATAGCACCGATCTCCATCTATTTGTTCTTCGCTCCGAATGTTAACAGCTTGCAGGCCCCTTAGAATAGCTGATTGTCCATCAAAGAAAAGTGATGGTGTTGTATTTGCGACTCCACCTGAAACACCGGTTGCCATTGCCAGTGCCCATTTACGGTCTTTAGGAGAAGTTTTTCGGCCCGCATTAAACAAAAAATGTTCCTTGCCATCTGATGACCATACCGCACCGGTATTACTAAATGTCGGATGAATTTTCTGCTCCCATTCGATATTGTAGAGGCCGGGCTGGGCTAATTTTATACTGAATTCATGCTTGAGCTTCTTGCTTTTCTTTAATATGTCCTGAAGTACTTTGCTATCTTTTATTTCTGATCTCAACTCGGGCATATCATCCAACGCCCCCGACATATCCATATCAGAAATAACCTCACCAATAGCTGAATAACTTTCCATAGTCTTGTACTTATCCAAAACCTTTTGAATAATTCGCTCTGCTTCAGCATCAGAAGAACTCGAAAGGGTTTTTATCTCACTTTTAATCTTTGTATCGTTTTTTTGGTTTTGAGAGTTGTTCATGGCAAAGGCTACTGGTATTAGCAATGCCATAATCAGTAGTATTGCAATAACAGCAGGCAGCCAGGTTGGTTTCCCTTGGTTTGCAGAATCTTTGCCAAGCAATCGCCGGATGCGATTAAATAAGCTGCCTCCTGAGGCGGCTACAGCAAATGCAGAGCCTGTCCTGAGCGCAGTCGAAGGATTGGCACGGATTTCCTCCATAGTTGTCAAGGCTTTGGCATAATGCAGGCGGTCGCCGGTTATGCTAACGGCCAAATCATCGCAGCAGTTTTCTCTTTCAACTCTGATTTTGCGCGAAATCCACCAGACAGCAGGATGATAAAAGCCTAAAATCTCAACGACCGTCTGCAGCATATTGACCAGATAATCGTATCTTTTAATGTGCGCTAACTCGTGCGCCAGGATTGCTTCAATCTGCTCGGAGGTCAATCCGGTCAGGGCACTGGCAGGCAGAAGTATCACGGGCTTAATCCAGCCAACTACTGTTGGAACCTGAACCAACGCAGACTCCATTATCTCAACAGTTCGCCTGATTCCCAGCCGCTTTGCCAAACTCCGAAGCCTTAGATGCACCCTCTCGCTAACCTGCTTTACCATACATCGGCGAAGTCTTTGCAATTGTGTCCAGCCGCCCAAATGCCATAGACTCAGAGCCAATACGCCGACAAGCCAGCCGAGGACTACAAAAGGTAAAGCCGGTTCAACTATCTCAATAAATTTATCCTTCAAAGAAATCCTCGGCGAAGCTGCAACTTGTGCCGGCGGTGATTCAGCCTGTGGCATTTCTACGACTGCCTGAGTATCAGCACCAGATTTCGGCAAATCAACTGAAACAGCTTTTGTAGGCTCGAAAGAAACAGCAGTGACATCAACCATCCTTAAAGTAACCACCGGCATTAGAACTATCAGAGCTAAAGCCATACAGGCTATTATGTAACGCATATTAGCTGAGTATTTGTGTAGTAGCTTTAGCACTACCGCAAGAATCAAGCCAATAGCCGTTGCCTGCCATACGAAATGTACCAATGTCCAGCCAAGCCTTTGAATAATTTCCGCCTGAAAGATGTTTTGTAGAGTTTCCATTTTATTTGCCCTCTATTTTCTCAATCATTTTTTTTATTTTCGCCAATTCTTTGGCTGATACCTTTTTTGCAGAAAGCGCATGCATAACGAGTTTTTCAGCCGAACCTGAAAACGCCCTTTCGAGCAGTTGACTTATTAGCTGCTTCTGCGTTTTTTCCTCTGTGATGGCAGGTCGATAGATGTGCCTATAATTCGTATCATTCCTCACAAGCAGACCCTTCTCCGTCATTATCTGCATAAGTTTAAGCGTGGTGGTATATCCGGTAGGTCTTTGCTTATTCATCGCTTCGTTTACCTGCCGAACGGTACTCGGCCCGTTGTTCCACAGGATTCCGAGAATTTCCAGCTCCCTGTCCGTCGGCTGAATCGGTTTGCTCTTTGCCATATAAAATTCCTTTCTAAAACCTGAAATTATACGAAATACTTCGTAAAGTCAAGCAAAAAAACGAAAAATTTCGTAGCTGACTCAAAAATTCTCCTGAATCGGTCAGTTTTGAGTAACTAATAGAAATCTTTCCTGGGAAAAACCAAAAGCACTATAATCATCCCGCCGGTTTAGCCCAATATGTAATTGATTTCACAACCATCGGCCAGCTTGGTCTCGGATAAATGGCAGCCGGCAGGGTTGACACGATTATGTGTCAGGCGTATGATTTGGCTGTAAGAGAAATTTTTTCGGAGTTAATAAAATGGCTAAATCAAAAAGAAGCTGGGAGAAGCGATTGGCCGGGCAGCGAGAGAAGCTTGTAGTTGATTTCGTACAGTCTTTATCTGTCGATAAGCGCATCTATAAATACGATATTGTTGGTTCAATCACCCATGCGCAGATGTTAGCAGAAAAGGGGCTAATAACAAAAAAAGATTTTGGAGCAATCAAAAACGGACTAATCGAGATATCACAGGAGATTGCCGAAGGCAAATTCAGGTTTGACGCTTCATATGAAGATATTCATATGGCCGTCGAAGAAGCACTGGTGGCCAAGATAGGCGATGCGGGAAGGAAATTGCATACCGGCAGAAGCAGAAATGACCAGGTTTCAACGGATACCCGCCTGTGGATGCGTGATGAAATAGAAATACTGCAGGCGAAAATCACACTTCTTCAAAGGGCATTCGTCAAACAGGCTAAAGAATATACAGATGACCTGATGCCGGCTTACACGCATCTGCAAAGGGCCCAGCCGGTGGCTATCGGGGCTTACTTACTCAGCTTTGTCGAGAAGTTTGAGCGTGATTATATTCGTCTCGGTAATTGCCGGGAGCTTGCAAATGCTTCACCTTTAGGCTCCGGTGCAGTAGCAGGTTCAACACTGCCTCTGGACCGAAAGAAAACGGCAAAGCAGTTAGGATTTAGTGATATAACCTACAGCAGCATCGACTCGGCTGGCGACAGAGATTTTTGTGCAGAGTTTATTTTTGATTGTGCCCTTATAGCGACGCATCTGTCCGGATTAGCTGAGGACTGGATAATTTATTGTTCGAGCGAATTCGGGCTGATTCGAATCGATGACAGCTATTGCACCTCTTCGAGTATGATGCCGCAAAAGCGTAACCCGGATGTTCTTGAGTTGATTCGCGGCAGGGCTGCGTCGGTTTATGGCTCTTTGATGGCTATGCT
Organism: Sedimentisphaerales bacterium; assembly: GCA_016935195.1. GTDB lineage: Bacteria > Planctomycetota > Phycisphaerae > Sedimentisphaerales > Anaerobacaceae > JAFGRL01. Next base: position 15,207 of record JAFGRL010000170.1, on the reverse strand, counting down.
TACGATATTAAAGGCCCAGCCGACAGGCTATAACAGGGATTTGCAGGAAGATAAGGTCCATTTGTTTAACGCCGGCGACACAACAGGCCGGCTTCTCGATATAGCCGACGGGATTGTTGTGCACACGAGCTTTGAGAGAAAGAAGATTTTAGACAGGATAGATGATGGTTTTCTCGATGCTACCGCATTGGCAGAATACCTTGTAAGCAGGCAGGTGGCTTTTCGAGAGGCTCACGGCATTGTCGCAACTTTGGTCAATTTCTGCGAGAAACAAGGAAGAAAATTCCGCGACCTCGAACTTTCCGAGTTCAAAAAGCATTCGCCGGCGTTCGAAGAGGATGTTTATAAGTACATCGGCGCAGCAAATGCCGCTAAAAGATACGCCACTGACGGTGCCGGCGGGCCTGGGCAAACTAAAGAGCAAATCAATTATTGGCAAAAGCAGCTCTCACAGCGATGACTATTCGAGAAGATGACATAACCGAATGGTTTGGACGCCAAAGCAAACCCTCTGCGGAAGATTTCCCTATCGGGATAGGCGATGATATGGCCGAGATACTTCTTGGCCGAGGTGTGTCGGTTCTTATCACCACTGATATGCTTTTGGATGGTGTCCATTTTGACCTAAAATCCGCCACATTGAAGCAGGTCGGCTATAAAGCTATGGCCGTCAGTCTCAGCGACTGTGCTGCGATGGCTACGGTACCTTTGGCAGCGGTTGTAAGTGTGGCACTGCCCAGGGGCTTGGCCGAGGATGAACTCAGGCAACTGCACAGCGGGATTACCCTGGCTGGTAATAAATATGGCTGCAGGCTTGTTGGAGGTGACATTACAAGCTGCAAGGGCAGCAAAGGCTTTGCAATAAGTGTAGCTATGCTCAGCAGAACGAAAGGTAATAAGCCGGTGCGAAGGGATGGTGCCGAGGTTGGTGATAATATCTGCCTAACAGGTTCGTTAGGTGGGTCGGGATTGGGCAGGCATCTGGAGTTTGAGCCCAGAATCAATGAAGCGGTAAGAATCGCACGAATGGTGAAGGTAAACTCGATGATAGATATAAGCGACGGCCTTAGTAGCGACCTGAATAGAATTTGCCGCCAAAGCGGGACAGGGGCTGTCATAAATGCAGGCAGAATTCCTATATCTCAGGCGGCGGCTAAGAGTAAGAATCCACTTGATAGTGCTCTAAATGATGGCGAGGATTTTGAGCTTCTTTTTACACTGAGCCCAAAAAATTGCGACAAACTCCTGCACCATTGGGACATGCCTGTTGCCATTACTCACATCGGCAGGATAACCGATACCGGCAAAGTTCAGTTAAGAGCAGAAAGTGGTAAGCTTACGGATTTAGAACCTGCCGGCTACGACCATTTTTCGCGTAAAAAACTTTAGCGATTAAAGATGAAAAGCTTTGATTTAGTTTCCACCTCACCTGAGCAGACGATAGAAATCGGACGAGAACTTGGTAAACAGTTCAAAGGCGCCGAAATCATAGGCATATATGGCCCATTGGGTAGTGGCAAAACTCATCTGATTAAAGGTATCGCTGCCGGGGCAGGTGCTAAAAGCGCTGCAATCGTTAATAGCCCTACTTTCGTTATAATAAACGAATACAAAGGCAAGTTCGATATTTATCATATAGATGCTTACCGACTAAATACGACAGATGAGTTTGAGGCCCTTGGCTTTGATGATTATTGCTATCCGCATTCGGTCGTTTTGATTGAGTGGGCCGATAAAATTGACTCGGCATTGCAGTCTGTGGACTATATAAGAATTGAGTTATCTCACGCCGGCCAAAACCTAAGAAAAATACACATCGCTAATCTTCCCTTACACATTAAATGTCGCCATCTTATTGGATGACATCTGAACATTCTTTTGAACTGCTGGTTTGGAGGCGGAAATTTTATTTTTTATAATTTTCTTGGAAATCGTTGCAAAAACTGCAAATGACGGTGTTTTGTTTGAGATGAGCCAATAAGGTTGGTTAAGCCCTTCATCGATTCAGACGATATTCTTGTTTGAAAGAAAAAATGGATTAGAAGAGGTCCTGGTTTAGTAAAGGGAAAAAATTTATTAAAAGGAGCAAAAAATGAAAAGCAAGAGCGGTTTTACATTAGTTGAGATTCTGATTGTCGTGGTCATCTTAGGTATTCTGGCGGCCATTGTCATACCACAGTTTTCCGAGGCCAGCACCGAGGCTAAAGAATCAAGGTTAAGAAACGACCTCCAAACGGTACGTTCCCAGATTGAGCTATTCAAAATTCAGCATAACGATGTTCTGCCGGGACAGGGTACAGGGAGTACGGACTTTGCAACAGATCTGACAACCTATACCATGGTTGACGGGACACCGGCAACCACCCAGGCACCTGGTGACGGTGTCTATGGACGTTATCTGCAAGCTATTCCGACCAATCCGTGGAATGACAGTAATGATGTTCGTGAGGATGGTGCCGCTGCCGGAGCAAATAGCGATGGCTGGAGGTTCGATACAACAACCGGCACATTTCAGGCTGACGACGATCTTTCATGTTCCGATGGTACAGCTCACACAGCCCTGTAAGTTGGTGAGTTGTTCTCCCAGCAGGTCCGAGGGAGAACCTCTCTTGGTCAAAAACACATAGCTAAATCGGGCTGACCAGATGTGGGTAACTGCCCGTATCTGGTCAGCTTTTTTGACAAAGACAAAGAGGAGGTACGGCGATGAAAGATGACGTTCTTCTTTCCTATGCGGAAGTCATCATTCTCGGAATGATGTTCTTTGTCTTTGCAGTAAATGTCGCACCGAGGTTTGCCCAGGCAGAGACAGATGGCAGGATTTGTGATTTGATTGATTCCCTTGAGAAGGTGAGGCCGCAACTTGATTTGTACCGCGCCCAACACGCCGGCAAGCTTCCTCCAACAGCCTCGTTTGCAGGTTTCCAAAAAGCTATGACAAAAAGGGCAGGCCGGTACGGCCCCTATGTCAAAAAGGTTCCGGCCAATCCATTTAATGGCTTAAACACGATTCGCTTTGACGGTGAGCCGGCAGGTGCCAACAAGACCGGCTGGAGATTGGATACAGGGACGGGTTTGTTTCAGGCTGATGATGATGCAGCACATGCTGAATTATAACAAGCATCCTAAGAGGAAATCATAAATGGCGGTTATTAGTTCAAGAACAAAGGGATTTTCGTTGGCTGAGGCGTTGATGGCAACAGTGGTGCTGAGTATGGCTGCTGCCGGTGTATTGCTGCCCTTTGCAAGCGGTGCATCAGTACGGGCAGAAGGCGTGCGACGAACATTGTCAGCCAGGTTAGCCTCGGATTTGATTGAGGAAATCATAACAACCCCATTCGACAATATCGTATCGACTTACGACGGATACACCGAGGCCAAAGGCCAGGTAAAAGACTTACAGGGAATAGTTTTCTCCGACTCCAGCTATGCAAATTTCAGCAGAGATGCTGCTTGCACTTATGTATATGTCCCGCAGGAAACCGGCGATATGCCCGCTGAGTACATTACGGTAACGGTTCACGTTTATTATAACGGACAAGAACTAGCTCAGATAACACGGCTTGTAACTAAGTGACAGAAAGTTTTCTGCAGAGTGTTATGCGAAAGAATAGAAGATATAGTCCGCTTTCAAATTGCAGCGGCTTTACGCTGGTCGAACTTCTGGTTGGCTTGATGGTAACCAGCATAGTTTTAACTGCCGTTGCGACGTTAGCCTTTGCTATGGGCTCTGCAAACGATGCAAGTGATGACACCAGCCAAAAACAGGCACAGCTGCGCTATGCAACGATTAGACTTAACGATTTGATTCGACATTGCAGGCTTGTCTGTGCATCTTTGGACAACGATATCGTTCTTTGGAAATCCGATTACAACGACGACGGCGTAATTGATGTTAATGAACTTGCTTACATAGAGACTGGCAGCAGCAACGGTTTTGTTAAAATATTGGAGTTTAAGAACTGCCCCTCCTGGCTGGAGAACTGGTTCAAAGCCATTCCGAAACAATTGGATACCCTTGGCCAAAGGTGGTGTAAAGACGATTTTTGTGGTCACTGCGAAAGAATAGATACGCCGCTGATTACTCAATGCAGCAATGCGCAGTTTGTTCTGGATAGCCCGGCACCTGATGCAGGGTTTGTAGGCATTTTGTTTGACTTGGAACAATACGGAACCACAAGCCGGCATCAAATAAGTTCCACAGTACGCAGCCGGGCAGCGCATCTTGTCAGTGCTGATAAAGAATCCATCGTTGATGATGATGATTGATTATGAAGAGAATGGTAACAAATTCAACTAACTCCGGAGCAGCATTACTTGTTGTTCTTCTGGTTATTATGGCAGTAACTGTCCTTTCTTTAGGCTTTCTGTCACGAAGCGATGTTGAATTATCCTGCGGGCAGAATATGCTGCTTAAAACTCAAGTGGATTACTTAGCCGAATCTGGACTCGAACATGCAAAGGGACTGATTTTAAATCCTCAGGAAATTGATGACGAGTACTGGAATGGTCAATTAGGCCAGCAGTTAGTCGCCGGCAGCGATGATTATTATGACATTGGCGTTACAAAGCTTGGTGAACGTAATTATCAAATAAGTTGTAATGCTTACCGCAAAAAAGGCACCGAGACTGTCGGTCGCAGCAATTTGACGGCCGAGCTTCGTTTGGACCCCTGTATTGCACTGTGGACAGGCCAAGATACTACATTCAATAGTTCTGTGAGAATCGAAGGGGATATCTATTGTAACGGCAAGCTGGTAAATGACGGACAGGTCGATGGCGACGTCTTTGCAAATGAGCTGGCAGGGGATGTTGCCGGCCAGCTTGAGAATGTAGACGAACTATCGCTCGACTGGCCGAGGGTCAGGGCCACAGATTTTACATGGCATTATCCTGTAGAATCGATAAGCAGCTCGGTTATTTCAGGCATAACGTTCGGGCCATACGACCCTGTCCGGGTATGTCGTCGAGTTGGCGACCTTGAATTAGCCGGCGGCGTTGAAGTCAACGGCATGCTCATCGTCGAAGGAAACCTGAGAGTCAGCGGTACTTCCAATCTCATACAAGCCCAGAAGAATCTGCCTGTACTATTAGTAACCGGCGACTTGGAAGTAGCAAGTGGAGGTCATTTACAGCTCTTTGGTCTGGCAGTTGTAGATGGTCATGTTCAAATCAGTTCTGATTCAGCAGACCTCAATGCAATCGGTGCGCTCTTTGCAAACGATGAAATCGTTGAGTTTACTTCGGACGATTCCGGCAACGGCATCACAGCCAAACTGCACAATAACCCCATTTGGCAGTATTCCGGCGGTAAGGTCGGCGGTGCTCTGCAGTTTGATGGAGTTGACGATTACGCACAGACTTCAGATTCCTCTGATAAGCTTCAGTTAACCGGCGATTATACATTGGGCGTATGGATTAAGGCAGACCCGTCTCAGAAAATATGGGCAGGAATTTTTTCAAAGTGTGATTCCAGCAGCTCACAAAACCACTGGACATTACAGTTCGATTCGAGCAGCAGCAGGAAATTGGTAATACACCACCCTAACTCAATGTGGGATACCGGCATTAGTCTAAGCAGCGTAAGAGACAATTGGCACAATATCAGAATCGTACGCAGTGGCAACACAATGACATCCTATCTCGATGGGAATCCTATCCGGACTGATACCTGGGATGAAGGCCCCGGCAGCGGCACAGGACATCTAAACATTGGTGCCGAAAGAACCGCTTCCCCCAGCTACCTATACAAAGGACTCATTGATGAGATACTTGTTTATGACAGGGCACCTGATGTAAATGAAACTTATCCTTCATCCGACCCAATCGCCTATTACAAATTGGATGACGGCGGCAGCAACATGATGATTACTGCTGACCCGTCAAGGACCGCTGTGATTGTCTGGTCCGATGGGGGAATTGAACAAAAGTGGGGACAGGCAGCAGGAGCGTTCTTTAGAAGTATCGAGAGACAGTGGTGAAAATTAACGAATTTATACCCTTAAGGGTAATAAATTTCCGCGAGTAAGATTGCAATTTGTTGTTCTGAGGTTACTTACCCGCGAGCTAACGGGAAAACTAAATCGTGAGCACTATAAAGTGATGCGCAAGAAAGTGCTTATCGGCCGAAATGCAGAATTATTTCAAGACTGCTGTATTGCGACAAGGCTCCTTACAAAATGGCATCTTTGACGTCTCTGCTGATGTTAATGAAAAACCATTGATAATTGTTTTAACAGTTATGCCGCTTGTGCTGGCTTTAAGCGTGTGTAAATGTAGAAAACAACCAGATATTCGATGTTTGCAAATATCGTTGATTACAGAGAGATGAAAAAAAACGACCACATATTCATATTTATTGAATACGTCAAAAAGGACTGTGGAAAATTTAACAAGGCCACATAAAGACCTTGGTTAAATAGGACGAAAAAGCAACGGAGGCAAGGTTACTTAATGCACTTAAAAAAAGAAAAGTATGTAAAAGGAGTTGCAAGGCCACAATTCAGGCTGAGAAATCGCGTTCTCACCGGAAGACGAGATATCTGCCGGCATTGTGGTAAAGCAGGATTTACTCTGGTGGAGATTATGATTGTCGTGGTAATCATTGCCATAGCAGCAATGATGGCAATACCTATGGTCGGCTCGGCAGCGGGCATACAGGTCCGCGCTGCTGCCAATATGGTTGCAGCCGATTTGGAATATGCCAAGAACATGGCTATCAGTAAGCAGAAAATTTATTCAGTCGTCTTTGATGAAACAAATGAGAGTTACCAAATCGAGGATGTCAACGGACTTATTGAGCACCCTGTCAAAAAGGGCTTTCAGTACGCTGTCAATTTCAGTCAGGATAGCCGGGTTGACAGGGTCGATATCGTTGATGCTGATTTTGATTCGACTTCGACCGTCAAATTCGATTACCTCGGAAGCCCATACAACGGCAGTAATAATCCATTAAACAGCGGTGTTATCACGCTTCAGGCAGCAGGGACAAGCGTAACTGTTACTGTTGAGCCTGTTACTGGTTATGTCAGGATTTCAGACTGATAATTGGAATTTGTAGATGTTGAATTGGAAACTAAAAGGTAGGTCAGTTCGGCCAATAGGATTAGACATTGGCAGCGACTCTATCAAGATAATTCAGCTTGAAATTGGAAATTCGCATATGAAGGTTACTGCAGCAGACAAGATAGCTATTGACCCCGCTGTAAATGGCGATGGTCAGAAGAGAAAGGACTTTGTTGTTGCAGCTATAAGGCAGTCTCTAAAGACAGGAAATTTTAACCGCCGAAAGGTCGTATCCTGTCTGCCCAATGAAAGTCTGAAGATAACGAGCGTTCGGTTGGCAGAATCCGACTATCAAACAGTTGATGATGTATTAAAAAAGGAAGTTTCGGAACGTTTTGGCCTAAATCCACAGCGCGATTCAGTTAACTATGTCGTCGCCGGAACTGTCAAGCAGGACGATGAAACAAAAAATGAGTTGATACTGTTCGCAGCAGACAATGAGGCAATAAAAGCTCATATTGAAATGCTGGAGGAATGTGAGCTCATGCCTGTTGCAATAGATACGGTGCCCTGCGCACTGTTTAGGAGCTTTCAGAGGTCGCTCCGGCGACAGGAGGATAAAGAACAAACAATCGTATTTACAGATGTTGGCAGCAAATTCACGACAGTGGTCTTTACTCGTGACGGAGATATCAGTTTTGTAAAGAGAATACCAATTGCCGGGGACGGATTTGACCGGGAAGTTGCCAATAAATTAGGTGTTAGCATTGACCAGGCAAAGATGCTGCGCAGCAAAATGAGAATGCAGCAAACCATCTCGCCGCCAGCTAAAGAATCAGAAATCGATACGGGTTTAACTAATTCTGATAATCAGGATGATTCTTCCGAACCGGCTCGTGAGGTTGCGCTTGATGGAACAACTCGACAGGCAATAGTCCAAGCCACAGGTGCAGCAGCAGAGCAATTGGCTCGAGAAATATCATTGTGTCTTAGATATTACACGGTGACATTCAGAGGCAGACGTATAAAGCGTGCGATTCTTTCGGGCGGTGAAGCATACGAGAGAATAATGCTGAATGTCCTGAGACGGCAAATGTCTCTTGAAATAGAGATGGCTCAGCCATTGAAAGGATTCGATATGACCAACATGCATTTTGACAGTGATAGGCGAGGCCTGTTGTGTGAGTGGTCGGTTGCGGCCGGCCTGGCTCTTAAGGGAGTGGAAAACTGATTATGAAAGATATTGACCTACTTCCGGAATGGTACAAAAAAGGCAGACGCAGGCAGCAAAGCTACCGTGCTCAATACATGGTTTTATGCGGCGTGCTCATCGTGATGATGGCCTGGACCCTGTGCACGATTTACTCAATCTCAAAGGCAAAAGCAGCTCTTGCCAAGGATGGACAAAGGCAATTGAATGCTGCACATCTGTCGGATGAGTTTGCTCAGGTGCAAAAGCAAATTGAAAAATTCCAGACTAAATCGAAATTTTTGGACTATATCGATTCTAAAATTGATGTTCCCAGCGTTTTGGCAGAGATGAGTTTTTTAATCGACCAGGGGATTCTCCTCAGCAAGGTGGAATTCACAGCAGAGAAACTTACAGATGGCGGTGATAAAAGCGGGGCACAAGTACGCCTCAACTCCGTCAGGGCAGCACGCTCGAAAAACGCTAATGGTCAGCCGGCACCAGTAGGTGCCCCCAGGTTTAGGATAGTTATAACCGGCATAGCACCTACCTCCAGTGACGTGGCTGACCTGGTCTGCCGATTGGAGCAGTCACCATACTTCTGCCAGGTCTATCCGTTGTTCTCTCGCAATATTCAAATAAAAACACAAACTCTCGACAGTCAGGATACTCTACAGGCCAGTGAATTTGAAATCGGTTTTTATCTCGCAAACTATGATGAGTCTGTAACCGATGGATATCAGTCGGAAAAGTTATGACGATGCTCAAAGATAAAAAACAAATAATAATTTCTTTGGTAGCCGGCGGTATAGTAGTCGGGTTTTTGGTTTTTGCATACATCCCTTTGCAAAATAAGGTAAAGGCTCTAAAGCAAAAACAAGCTCAACATAACCAGGCTGTTGCTAAGGCATCGTCTAAAGCAGAGGAGCTTCCGGAACTGAAAGAACAGTTGGTAAAGTTGAAGCGGCAGACCGGAAATTATCAAGCTAAAGTTCCTGCTCAAAGAGCCCTTGGCAATTTTATGCATGAAGTTGCCGTCTTGATGAACGAGCACGGCCTTTCTGAGCAGTTAATTGAGCCGGGAGCTGAAATTCAGACTGAGAAACTGATATGCATACCGATAAGTATGAGATGCAGAGGAACATTGAATCAGGTTTACGAGTTCTATAAGTCACTCCAGAACCTGGACAGAATGGTTCGAATCAAGAACATCAGGCTCTCAAATAACAGTGAATTCAGCGGCAGTATAATAATGCAGACAACAGCAGCAATCTATTACAAAGAGATTTCAGGACAGGGAGGATAATTAGATGGCATCAGTAGTTTCGAAGGAATTGAATTAATGCGACAGCTAACAAAAACTAAAGGCAGCGCAGCAAAAAGAGCTTTCGGCCAGATCGCTGCTGAAAAGAAAAAGGCTGTACTGGCCGTTGGCCTTATTGCTTTTATGGCTATTTTATGGATTAGAGTAATTACAAAAAAGGACACCGCCGCGGCTAAGGCCATCACGCCAACGCAGTTAGAGGCATCGATGCTTTCGTCAAAGCAGGAATCAAAACTCCATTTTGTCGAGTTGCCGAAGATAAAAGGACGCAATGACATTCTCAACAGAGATTTCTTTGCTGCTGACGGATGGAATGCCTTCAGAGGCAACGACGGTGCAGGAAATATAAAGCAGGTGGATGTGATTTCAGAAGAAAGCAGCGAAGACTGGGCTAAGAGAATTGCAGCAAAATTGAGACTTCAGGCAATAGTAACAGGCAAAATCCATCAGGCTTTTGTTAACAACAAACTTGTTTCAGTTGGGGATAAATTCTTTGTTACCGATAGAGCTGAAAAATATGAGTGTGAAGTGACGGAAATTTCGGAAAACAAGGTTTCGATTGAATGTTCTAAAGCAAAATTTGATTTGAAGCTGCGACAAACAACTAAAGATGACCTTTAGGTCAGGAGGTTAATCAAAGGTTTGGATGTATTTGTAAAGTTTCGATTTAACGAAGCTACAGATTGTAAAATAAGTTTCACAAAAATAAAGGAGCAAAACAATGTTGTGTTACAAAAAAACTGTTAACGAAAACAAATTTCGGATGTGTATGCTCGTATGTTTTACTGCGTTGTTGCTGCTGACATCAACGGCCTTTGCCAAAGAGCAGTCCACTATTGAGCAAGGCGTGAAGAATCCGGGCGGCACAGCAACCGAGAAGCCCGAGCAAGCCCAAGATGTGTACTCTGACAAGATGATCCAGTCATTTAATTTTGACAAGGACATAAGAATTATTGATGCACTTCGAATGCTGGCAGCTTCCTATGGTAAAAACATAGTTCCTTCAGCAAAAGTTGACGGGGTTGTTACGGTGCCGCGACTTTCCGATGTAACTTTCGCTGAAGCGCTTGATGCAATCCTCGGCTACCAGTTCCAATACGAACAGCAAAACAATTTCATCAAGGTTTACACTGCTGAAGAATACAAACTGGTCAAGGAAGATAAAAGCCGAATGATTCAGAAGGTCTTTAGGCTCTACTACGTAAACGCCGCTGAAATGAGCAAATTGATAAGACCCGTCTTAAGTGAAGCCGGCTCAGTCGCTGCTTCCACACAGGCTGAAAGCGGAACAGAAGCAGGCGAAGGTGGCGATTCTCTCGCTATGCACGACACTCTCGTGGTTTTCGATTACCCCGAAAACATCGAGAAAGTCTCACAAATGGTTAAAGAAATCGATGTCAAACCTTCAGAGATACTAATTGAGGTTACTATCCTTGAAGCTGAGCTAAAAGACGAAACAGAGTTTGGTATCGACTGGAGCGACATAGGCGGTGCTGCTGTAACCGCTGCCAGTAGCGATGGTATTTCCGTTACGGGATTAGCCAGTGCTGTTACCGGCGGTGCCGGTGGTTCAGGTTTGAGCATCGGTATATCTCAGGACAATGTGGGTGTATTAATCCGCTCGCTCGAGAGTGTTACTGATACTACAGTGCTTGCAAATCCCAAGATACTGGCACTTAACAAACAGGCCGGACATATCCTCATTGGTTCCGAAGATGGATATCTGACCACCACACAGATAAGCGCAGACGGCGCCGTGCAGCAGGTAGAATTTCTCGAAAGCGGCACAAGGTTAATGTTCAGACCTTACATTTGCAGGGATGGTTTTATAAGGATGGAAATCAATCCGGAACAAAGTAAGGGCGAAGTTGAAGTCTCAGGTGGATTTGTGCTTCCCAGCAAAACCACTACTCAGGTCAAAACAAATATTATGGTCAAGGATGGCAAAACAATTGTAATTGGCGGTCTATTTAAGGAAGAAACCAGCCAGGCTTATACACAGGTACCGTTATTCGGCGACTTGCCGCTGATTGGCTTTCTCTTCAGGCAAACCAAGGATACCTCGGTCCGTAAGGAACTGATAATCCTGATAACACCTCACATAATTAATGAGCCTGAAGATACCCATGCTGATGAGCGTACCGAAGATGTCAAACAGCTCTCAGACGGCGCACGCGAGTCACTCAACTGGCTTAACAGGTCTCGCATATTCGAGGACCGCTATGCCAAAGCAGTACAGTATTACTCGGATGGCCAGCTTAACGAGGCGCTGTCGGTGCTCAATGGCATTGTAAAGCTGCGCCCAAGATACTTCGAGGCAATTCGCTTAAGAGAAAGAATTATCAAGGAGCTCGGCGGCAAAGAGGATTACCAGCGCATTGAACGAATTATGCTCGAGGCAATTAAAAAACAGGAAAACTTAAAGTGGGATAGATAAAGTTTCTGTCCACACTGAGTTGGTCAAAGTAAAAGAGCAACTTTAGAAAGAAATGTTTATGAAAGCAGCAATAAACCAGAGAATTATAGTTTGGGCAGCGGCAATTGTATGCCAGGTAGTAATTGCAGGCTGTGGCGATATGGCCGAGCAAAAAGAAAATGCCAGGTCAAGATGGCAAAATGCAACCTGCGACATAAGGATTTCTTCTGCCAACGAACAATTCAATCAAGGCCTATACAGCGACGCTGAGAATACCGTAAGTAAATGTGTTGAAGCAGGATTTGAATCTGCTGAAGCTCATTTTCTGCTTGGCAAAATTATGTTCGTCAAAGGCGATTATCAGCAGGCCAGACAGCATCTTCTAAAGGCAGTCGAATTGGATGACCAGATGCATCAAGGCTGGTACTGGCTTGGTATGCAGGCGGCAGAGACAAAAGATTACCGTAACGCCTGCAATTACTATCACAGGGCTATGGCACTGCAGCCGGGAAACATCGATTATATTCTAAATACAGTGCGGACTTCAATTGACCTTGGCCAAAGCAATGAAGCACAGCAGTTGCTCGAGGATAAAATGCTGATTATGCCCAGCAATGTCTCAATAAAAATTACCGCTGCCGATTTAATGCTGAGACTTGGCAGGACAAATCAGGCAATCCGACTCTATGAGCAGGCAGCACTGCTAAATGATGATGAACAAATACTCGAGTCGCTTGCTTATTGCTACATGCTCGAGGACAACTGGGAGGCTGCAGCAAAACTTTTTGAAAAACTTGTCGAAAAAAACCAGAATGCTTCCCAGGAGGAACAAACAAAGGCGCTGGTTGACCTGCTTGCAATGTGCAATATGAACGCAGGACGGTACACCAAGGCTGCTGCCTCCTATGGCAAACTGGCAGTAATGCAGCGAGATAATGCTGATGTGTGGCTGAAGATGGGTCAGGCAGCTTTGGGTTCACAAGAAGCAGAAAAAGCACTTGTGTGCAGCCGCAAGGCCCTGTCTCTTCGACCGGGCTGGGACGACGCCATTGCCCTTCAGGGTTGTGCAGAATATCTCGCCGGCCGCTTCGACAATGCTATCAACAGCTTCGAGAAAATTGCTGCCAACCAGGCCTATGAAGGTTTTTCATGGTTTATGCAGGCGAAATGCTGCCAACACCTCGGACAGCACAAAAAGGCTCAACATGCACTTACAAAAGCACAGCAGTTGAGTCCGGACAGCAAATTTGTCGGCCTTACAATCAAATCAGATGAACTTGGTGATTCAGAGAAGTAAGTAAAATTAGGAGTTGGCGTTTTGAGGACAGTAGTACTATATGTTTTCCTGGCAGGGATTGGTTTTTGTTTGATATTCGAAGCCTTCGTTGAACCACAGGTCGCAAGTGGTTTTATTCCGGCTTTTATCTGGAACATATGCCGGCTTGGGGCTGTTTTAGGAACCATCTGGCTCGGGTGGTACCTAAAGAACTTGAACAAAAAGTTTGCCTTTTTGGCTAATGCAGTAACAGCATTATCAAAACCAGGCGGCGTACACAACCGGACCAAAGACTTTATTAAGCCTGCTGATATTTCAGAAACAAAAAAAGTCCACAGCGTCCATAAGGCTATTGAGCGGGAACTTGCCGACTTTTCGAAATACAAGGAGACGCTGGAACAACAGATAACGGATTTGAAGCTTCAGCTCCAACTCTCTCAAAGACAAAAGACCAACATCGAGGCCATAATTTATGGCATCCGCGATGCCGTCATCGTTATTGACCAGACGGATCGGCTTTTGATTGCGAACGAATCCGCCGGCAGGATTTTCAATTTCAACTTCAAAAATTCTCAGCACAAACCTATGCAGGAGTTAATAAAGGATTTGGATGAGCAAAAAAGGCAATTTCTAACACTGCTTCGACAATGCAGGCAAAGCAAAGCCAAAGCAACACGTTACGAAATTACCCTGAATGGTCAGCCTCAACAAGAGCCGCAAACTTTTGAATGTATCATTTCGTGCGTTTACGACAGTGCAGAGACTCAGCGGGTCTGTGGTGTCGTAGCGGTTTTGCACGACATAACCCGTGAGAAGGAAATATCACAGATGAAAAACGACTTCGTCAGCGCAGCATCTCACGAGTTGAAGACGCCGCTTGCCTCTATTATGGCTTACTCCGAAATGCTCGTCGATGGTGAGGCTCAGGACAATAAAACAAAAGAAGAATTTTACTCAGTAATACAGAGCCAGGCCAAAAGGCTCAGCCGCCTTATCGAAGATATGCTTAATATCTCACGCATTGAATCAGGCCTTATAAAGGTCGAAAAAAGACCGGTGAGTTTGACAATTCTGATAGAGCAGCAACTGCAGATGATAAGAAGTTACGCTGACGAAAAGAACATCGAAGTTATAAGTCAAAAGCCAATAGTTTTTGATCAGGTCCACGCAGATAAGGATATGATTTCCCAGGTGATTGTCAATCTGCTAAGTAACGCTGTTAAATACACCCAATCCGGCGGTTCGGTATCTATAAAAACCGAGGTAGATGAAATCGACAAAACCGCTCGTGTCAGCATAACCGATACAGGCCTCGGAATCCCTGAAGATGAAATTGAACATATATTCGACAAGTTCTACAGAGTTGGTGCAAATAGCAAAAAGGCCAAGGGAACCGGTTTGGGACTTAATCTTGTTAAACAAATTGTTGAGAAAGTTCACGATGGCCGGATATTTGTCGAAAGTAAAGTTGGAGAAGGAAGTACCTTCGGTTTCGAGCTGCCGATTGCAACAGCAGAAACCGTACAGGTCTGAATATCCGGTGTTGTCTAAAAAAATACTTAAAGTCTGATATGTTTGGGGAGGTGAAATGATGACAGGAAAAAAAGTCTTGGTGGTTGACGATGAAATACACATTGTCCACGTGGTGGCTGTGAAGCTCCGCAACAACGATTACGAGGTAATATCTGCAGAAAATGGTCTGGTCGCTTATGAGCTGGCTTGTCAGCAAAAGCCTGACATCATCGTCACTGATTATCAAATGCCTGTGATGACGGGGCTGGAACTTGTCGAAAAACTGCGACAAAACGAGCCGACTAAGTACATACCTGTGATAATGCTGACAGCAAGAGGATTTGCCGTCGAAGAAGAACAAAGAAAACAATTGGGAATATCGGAACTGTTGAGCAAGCCTTTTAGCCCAAAGGAACTGCTAAGAAGCATCGAGGATGTACTCTATGACAAGGCTGTTATAGAAAGACAATAATATCAGAATCTGA
>JAFGRL010000169.1 GCA_016935195.1 Sedimentisphaerales bacterium | reverse complement strand
CGAAAATGGCGCTATTGCCGCCTGGCGCAAGGGCGGAAAGAGGATGAACATCTTTTATAATCGTCTTATCAAGAGATTTTGCAGGAATGTGGGTATTAACAAGTCTGCGCCTTTTGAACGAATACCAGCAGATATTAGAAGGATTCTGATGTATGGTACGAAAACAGAGGATGCAAAAAAGTATGGCATGCGGTTTGAAGGTGTAATTCCGAATCTGACACGCCGCTGGAAGACGACAAGCAGCGAATATGTCAAATCAAGACTGCATAGCTATCTTTCAGAACAGCCCTGTAGAAGCTGCAATGGAGCAAGACTTCGGCCGGAAGCAATTGCTGTAACAATAGATGGAAAAAATATATATGAGCTGACTTCATTAAGCATTGAAAACGCCCAAAGTTTCTTTAACGACGTGAAGCTGGATAAAGAAAAGTCGATTATTGCCGCGCAGATTTTGAAGGAGATAAAGGCAAGGCTCAGGTTTATGTTTGATGTTGGGCTTGGTTATTTGACGCTGGACAGGCGAAGCAGTACCCTTTCAGCTGGGGAGGCTCAGCGAATCAGACTGGCTACGCAGGTCGGCAGCGGCCTGGTCGGCGTCTGCTACATCCTTGATGAGCCGACAATAGGCCTGCATAAACGCGATAACGACCGTCTTCTCAGCATACTTCGCCGCTTAACCCAGCTTGGCAATACCGTATTAGTGGTTGAGCATGATGAGGACATAATAAAAAGTGCCGACCATATTATAGATATTGGACCCAAGGCAGGTGCACACGGCGGTGAGGTCGTAGTGCAGGGCAGTTTCGAGCAGGTCGGCCGCTGTAGTCGGTCGGTCACAGGAGAATATCTCAGCGGCAAAAGAAAAATAGCTCTTCCGGGATATAGACGCAAGTACAGCCTGAAAAAATGCGTTGAGGTTAAAACTGCTGCTGAAAATAACCTCAAAAGTATCGATGTTAAGTTTCCACTCGGCGTATTTACTTGTGTAACCGGCGTTTCCGGCTCAGGTAAGAGCACCCTGGTAAGCCAGATACTGTTAAGGGCACTTAGGCGTCAGCTTTACGGCTCTCGTGATAAGCCTGGCAAGCACACTAACATACTCGGCGTATCGCAAATAGATAAGGTTATCGAAATAAACCAGTCCCCCATAGGCAAAACACCCAGGAGTAATCCAGCAACATATACCGGCGTGTTCGACCTTATCAGAAAACTTTTTTCAATGACCAGGGAATCGAAGATACGCGGCTACAAACCGGGCAGGTTCAGCTTTAATGTCAAGGGCGGTCGTTGTGAGTCCTGTAAAGGCCAGGGAACAAAGAAGATTGAGATGCACTTTTTGCCTGATGTTTACGTAACCTGCCAGGATTGTAAGGGAACCAGATATAATTCTGAGACCCTGCAGGTTACTTACAAAGGCAACAACATCGCAAATGTGCTTGATATGAGAATTGAAGAGGCACTTCAATTCTTTGCAAATTTCCCTGTCATTGTGCGTCTGCTAAAAATGCTCAGCGACGTCGGTTTAGGTTATATGAAACTGGGCCAGCCTTCTACAACTCTTTCCGGCGGAGAGGCCCAGCGGGTCAAACTCGCTGCCGAGCTTGGCAAGGCCGCAACTGGTCATACCTTATACCTTCTCGATGAGCCGACAACAGGACTCCATTTCGCCGACATTCATAACCTTCTCAATGTTCTGCAGCGTTTGACGGATATGAGCAATACCGTTGTTGTAATCGAGCACAATCTTGACGTCATAAAGATGGCCGACTACATAATAGACCTTGGGCCCGAAGGTGGTGATTTAGGAGGACAAGTTGTTGCTGCAGGCCCACCGGAAGAGATTATCAGAAACAGAAAAAGCTATACAGCAAAGTATTTAAGGCCGAAACTGCAGTCAGATGCAAAAAAGTCAATAAGAAAAAAAACCAAAAAGTTGGTTAATTAGTATCTTTAAAACGAAGAAAAGATTGGATTGGCAACTTACATTATCGCAGGTGAGAATTGTCAGATAGTCAGCCTTGATAGCCAGCAGCCTTCTATTGGTATTTGCTCAGCCCTTGTTGACTCCATCAAAAGAATTGCGCTACAGTCGCATTGCAAAAAAATATGGCTTACAACAACAAATGACAATCTAAACGCATTACGTTTTTACCAGAAAAGAGGTTTTGTTTTTGTAAAGATCCATCGCAATGCCATTGATTTAGCGAGGGAGCATAAATCAATTCCTGAGATAGAAGCTAATGGAGTTTATATCCGAGATGAGATTGAACTTGAAATGGCACTTGAAGTTAACAGGATTGAGTAAAAATGTTGTCAACCCTGAGTCTGTTCGGTTGCCAAAAAGCTGTTATAAAGGCGCCTTTTTATAATCAACACCGAGTCACGATTCACAGATCACGAGTCACGAGCGACGAATTAATGCTTAAAGTGCCTTTTGCCGGTGAAGACCATAGTAATTCCGTGTTTGTCCGCAGCGGCAATAACTTCCTCGTCTTTTTGCGAACCTCCCGGCTGAACTATTGCAGTGACACCCGCGTTGGCAGCGTTTTCGACATTATCCGGGAACGGAAAGAATGCGTCCGAGGCCATTGCCGAATCTATAGTCTCGTCGCCGGCGTTTTTGAATGCAATCAGCCCCGATTCCACTCGATTCATCTGGCCAGCCCCTACGCCAAGAACTTTCCTGTTCTTAACCAATACAATCGTGTTGCTCTTGGTATGCTTGGCAACCAGCCAGGCAATTCTCAAATCCTCAAGCTGTTTTTCCGTCGGTTTGTTTTTTGTCGGATAGGTCAACACATCCGGCTCCCAGCCAGCCAGGTCTCTGCTTTGTAAAAGTAATCCCCCGACAACGCAGCGAGTATCAAACTCACCTTTATCAATTATATCCTTATCAATAGCACCCGTCTCCATAAGCCGAACCCTGCTGCCCCAGCTCTTCAGCGTTCTGATTATCTCTAATGCTTCCGGCTCAAATTCCGGCGCGATAATAACTTCTGCAAAAAAGCCGCTGGCTCCCCTGGCTTTGCCGAATCGACTGTAAGATTCCATGATCGTCCTGGCAAGCTCAAGGTCCACCTTCCTGTTAAGAGCGACAATACTTCCGAATGCACTGACAACATCACCCTCATACGCCTTTCGATACGCCTCAATAATATCCTCATCAACCGCACAGCCGCAGGGATTCAGATGTTTGACAACAACCGCCGCAGGCTGGTCAAACTCCTTAACAAGCCCAAGTGCCGCATTGGTATCCAATAGATTGTTAAAGCTGATTTCCTTGCCTCCATGTAAAAGGTTCGCACTGCTGACCGAGATCTCGCCGCCTGAAGGCAGTTTGTAGAATGCTCCCTTTTGGTGAGGATTTTCACCATAACGCAATACTGACTCTTTATGAAGTGAAATTGAAACACGCTCCGGATATTCAACACCGCATATACTGTTTAGATACTTGGAGATGACAGCATCGTATGAAGCCGTCAAGCCAAAGGCAATTCTTGCAAAATCCCTTCGTATCTGTTCGCTGATGGCCCCGCCGTTCGTACGCATCTGTTCAATCACCTGATTATATTGTTCTGAATTCGTTACGACTGTAACAAACTTGTTGTTCTTCGCAGCCGAGCGAACCATACTCGGCCCGCCAATATCAATATTTTCAATCGCCTCTTCTAAAGTACAATCAGCCTTGGCAATCGTCTGCTCAAACGGATATAAATTCACACATACCAAATCAATCGGCTCAATATTATGCTCGGCCATCGCAGCAGTATGCTCAGCCTTGTCACGAAGCCCAAGCAGTGCCCCGTGAATCTTGGGGTGCAGTGTCTTTACCCTGCCATCCATCATCTCGGGAAAACCTGTTACCGATTCGATATTGGTGACCTCCAGGCCTCCGTCACTGAGCACTTTGGCTGTTCCGCCGGTGCTGATTATCTTAACTCCCATTTCGCTCAGGGATTTTGCAAAATCGACAACACCTTTTTTTTCAGAAACACTTATCAAAGCTGTCTTGATTTTCACATCCATTTGAACTCCTTCGCTCTCAAAAATGACGATTCCAATAATCTTTGATAATCTTACAACACCTTCGCTGGGCCCGAAGAACTGAAAAGCCCCCACTCTCAAGACAACAAGCTAATTACTCAATCGGCGCCAGGCAGGCAATCCGTCCGGCCTCATCGGCGATGTAAATCTTCTCGTCCCCAACGTTAGATACATACCTGGAAACACCGACAAAATTAACCGAATAAAGTTCCCTGCCCGCCTTGTTATCCATCACTACTAATTTCCGACCATCGGTAATAACATAGGCCAATCTATTTCTTTCAGCCAATAAATCCTCCCCGCCAGCCAAAGTCCACAAACGCTTTCCACTTGCCTTGTCAACCGCCAAAAGTCCTTCTCTCGGCACGTGCTGATAAATAGTATTTTTTGTTGACTGCGGCCCTGTATCAAGGAATCCTGCGGTCTGATGTGTCCATATAAGGTTTCCGGTATGTATGTTCAGCTTATAAATGTTCGTATCTTTGCTCGCAATATAAAGCTCGTCCCCATCCCTGACAATCGGATGGACAATTGCACCGGCCGCACTGAACCGCCAAATCTCTTCCTGCTCATCCACTGCCATACTAATACAAGCGCCGGTGTCTGTGGCAAAGACAACAAGATTCACATCCGCAATAACTGAGATAATCTGCGAACCATCGTTGGCACTGGCCTGGAAAATCGGCACTTTATCTTCGGCCCGCAGAGCGTGCAGGCTCCTGTCACGTCCACTCAAATAAAAAAACGAACTGTTGCAGGCCGCAGGACAAATCACATCAAACTCGAGATGTTTACTCGACAACTCAGTGCCAAACTCAGGATTGAGCTCAACCAGTCGATTGCCGATAATCGAATGAAGTTTGTCCCTATATAACTCCAAGCCCAGCACAGGCAGTCCCGCCGGCGCAATAGATTTGCTGAATATCAATCTGCCGTTTACCCTGTTGTAACAAACAAGATAATTGTGGTCCGAGAGCGCATATACACGCTCACCGACTATAAATAACTCGTCAAGGCTTTCCGATTTCTTTATCGGCACCTTGTCATACCAGAGCATCCGCAGCTTCGCATGTTCAAGCAGTTTCGGCGAAACAGGCCGTAACGAATTGTCCGCCTCAGCAAAACCAAATGGCAGACCTGGCCAAAACAACAAAACTGCAAACAGAATCAAAAACCACCGCCTAAATACCTCCACCATTTCCATTGTCCCTCACAAAAAATTATTCTTCGGTCTCACTCCGGGATATATCCGGCCGCAAAACTATCACCCTAACCCAACTGGACATACTCAGCCAAATCAATTCCAAGCTCGAGCTCGAACTCCTTCATCTGCTCAATCCGCCGGATATCATCCTCTATCCGGTTGGCAAGCTTAAATATATAGGGCTTGCCCGCCAAACGATTACGCAGGTCGTCGAGCATCGGTTCCCAATTGTTCTCATACAACTGAGCCTTCAAAACCACCAGCATCCGATGCTCATTGCTAAGGCCATCGACAAAGCCCCTTACAGCCTTATCGACAGCAACCTTCTCAGCTTCGCCACTGTTTTCCATAGCCCAGGCCATTTCCGCCAAACTCACTTACCAGCAAATCCTAAACGCACCGGCGCCAAATTGCAACAAATTTTCCCAAATATCATAGCCCAAGCGAAACTGTGGGACTGTATTCGAAAATATCAGCTCAGCCTGCCTCAAACCGCTATTGTTTACCTCAACCTTATCGAGCCGTTATGGGTTTCAAGGTTGAGTTTGCCCTGGCCTGTGCCGATTGTTCCTGAAAGTTTCCTTCTGCTTACTTTGCCGATTACCGTTATGGGAAGCTCGGTATTTATTGAGCCGTTGTGCGTAGAAACATCAACTGTAGTGGAAAAGCTTGCTGGAGCAGTAAAGTTAATACTGCCATTATGTGTGATTAGCGATGCATCGCAGACGGGCGAGGCATCTTCACTATAAGCTGCATTGATTCTGCCGTTATGAGTTTTCAGTTTTACATCGCCTGAGGTTTCTTTGCAACTTATTGACCCGTTATGTGCTCGAAGTTTGATGGTGCCGCAAAGCCGCTCAGCGACAACTTTGCTGTTGTGGGTTGTGCCGTTGACCTGGCCTGTGATATTTTTGATTTTTAGTGCCCCGTTGTGAGTAGTTAGCTCAGCATCGATGCGATTTGGTACTTTTGCATTAAGGTTGACTTGTACGGACTGGTTCAGTAAAAATCTGGGCCTTTCGATTTTTAAAGCCAGCTTCTTACCAAAGCTCTCAAGTTTTATTCTTGTCTCTTCTGCAACTCTTCTTGCATCTTCTTCAGACCCAGCCCGTGCGATAATAGTAGCTGTAACATTACAGTCGGGGACACCAGCACCGGTTATAGTGATTGAGCCGTTATGCGTCTGGGCTGTGAACACAGAACCAGCCGGCATTGGCTCGGATAGCTGCACTGTTCTTTCATACTTTGCCAGCGGAACACCACAACCTATCTGGATGCAACAGCCTGCAACAGCAGCTAACGAACACACCAAACAACTCAGCAACATTTTTGCAAAAAAATCATTTTTCATTTTCTTGCCCCTTCAATTTGGATGCTACTTCAAACTTCTTTACCATCTATTGTCTCCAATAGCTATTTGAACACTGTGGCCCAATTAACAAATATATGAAACACCAACGGTGCAATTAAGTTTCTTGTGCGTAACATAACAAATCCCATCAAAAGCCCAATTGGTAGCAGGGTCGTGGAGGGAAGAACCGCATCAAGAAATGATCTTCCATTTATGAACATGTTATAAGGCAGATGTCCATATGCAAATATAACTGCTGTTATTAGCCACCCTTTTATATTTCCCCACCAGCAGACTAAATGAGTCTGCAAGAATCCTCGGAAAAGAAATTCCTCACCAAACGCAATAAAAGAATAATAAATAAAAGCAACGGCATGATGAGAGCGAAGATTAACAATCTTCCCGAGAAAGCCTCCTGGTTGAAAGTAAAAGGCGGTTGTCCCACCTGTTTCTTCTCCGACCAAAGTTGCGATATCAAAGCATTTTACAGCAGAAGCGACGGAATTTGCCTAAGAATATGTAGTCCGGCCTGTCAGTACAAACTTTTGACCTTTGAAACGCAAGGGATTATCTTTAGGTTGTGTGAAAGAAACTGTATTGCTTACTATGGAACCGATCTGTGCTTTGGCTTTTGGTATATTTTGCTGAATTTTCTGTAAATTACCTGCCTGAACTGAAACTTTTTCTTTGTATTCTTCAAATTGTCTAAATTTTTTGTTGGTCAAATAATCTAATAAAATATCACCAAGACCGCTATTGCCACCTTTATTTTTCCTAATATCAACAATCAAATTTGATACTTTATCTTTCTTAATCTGGCTGAAAGTGCTCTCTAAAAATTTGCGGAATTCCGTAAAACCGCCACCGAAAGAATTGATCTCTATTATTCCTGTATTGTATTTGGTTGTATACTTATATGATACTAATGCGTCTTTGTTTTTATTCAAACTTTTGTTTACTCTAAAGATTTCTTCGAGACTTATGGGTTTAACGAAATACTGCTTGATTTCGCCATCAGTGTTTTTGATTCTTAAAGCTAGCGAATCGTCCTGTCCGTATTCAAGCCAAAGCCAAATCCACAAAAATCCATAGTGTTCTATTGCGCTAGTATGACAGCGCTATTTTTGCTCAAGAGTTTTGTAGGGGTTGGAGATTGGAGATGGCGGGCAGAGGATAGCGTAGAGCGTATAGCGTGTAGAAAGAAAAAAGATTATAGATGTATATGTGGATAGAAGTTTACACGACACACTTAGGAGGGTCTAAATAGATAGGGTTGATGGGTGTGGCGGATGAGGAGAGGAAAGTAGAAAGAAGAGAGGAGAGAGGTGGGGGTGAGGTGTCTTGTCCTGTGATAAGTTGACACATTTGTAGAGTTGCTAACTTATCATAGGAGATTAAAATGAACCAAAAGACTGTTATGCGT
>JAFGRL010000168.1 GCA_016935195.1 Sedimentisphaerales bacterium | reverse complement strand
GCCAGTAAAGAACAAAACGTCCTTCGTAAATCGTGAAATTTCAAATCTGCTAATCCAGCTGTGACGCAAATTTTTCGCCATATTCTATGGTTGAATTTTGTGCGAAATATTTTTTCCCGGCCAACGTTCAAACCGTGAACATATTTTGAAAGCTCAACCATTATTTCCGCCGAAATTGGTCGTGAAGCCATGTCCTTCTTTGTTTTCCTGCTCGTTGTCGCTATGCAATTTTTTTCACACAAAGGTTTCTGACAGTCATACCCTATTCGTAAGTTCTTGTTAAGAAAACAATTCTAAAAGTACAGGAAAAATTTAACGGAGAGGGTGAGACTCCACGAGCCACGCTTTCTGACTTCTTAATACTTTTTTCTCTCCCCCTACAGCAACTAAAGACTAAAAACTCTCCGTAAGGAGTCCCAAGTCCGTAAGGAGTCCCAAGGAGGACAACACTCAAAACTAACAACACCCCCTGCGCATTTGATTGATTTGAATCAATGATATAAGCCAATATCGTATATTTATTAGCAAAATCTTAAATGGCGCTGTAGTATTATAATATGGACGAAAAATTGCAAGAGGCCTCCGACCAACCTGAGCTGCTTTGTGTCGAAAACGTATGTAAATCTTTTGAAAGACAGCCGGTATTAGACAAAATAAGCTTTCGCCTGGCGGCAGGTGAGGGACTATGTATTTACGGTGCTAACGGCGCCGGCAAGACAACGCTGCTTAGAATAATAGCTGGCCTTTTAAGCCCTGACGAAGGTGCTATCGAAGTATGCGGCTCTGACCTACAGGCAAACAGGATGGAAGTAAAAACCACTCTCGGTGTAGTATTTCACAGAAATATGGTCTATCCACAGCTAACGGCCGCAGAAAACCTTCTTTTCTTTGCGAGATTATATGGCTTGAAAAATCCGCAAAGACGTGTTGAAGAACTTCTCGAACAGATGCATTTAAGCGACTGTAGTTCGGAGACTACCCATAAACTCTCTCACGGCATAACACGGCGTTTAGCTATTGCCAGAGCCTTGATCCACAATCCGACTGTTTTACTGGCCGATGAACCTTTCGCAGGCCTTGATGAAAAAGCCAGGACGGGCCTTATTCAGACACTGCGTAACTTCAGAGAAAAAGACAGAGCAATGGTCCTGACAACGCACAACTTAGATTCAGCGCAGCACTGCTGCAATCTAACGGGGCACTTAGCTCATCAAAAGCTTACCTATATTCGGAGCAGAACAAGTGAACAGCTTTTGTCATAGCGTACGGACTATCCTGGCCAAGGATTTGCTGACAGAACTCAGGGCAAAGCAGGTGCTGCCGACAATGGTGATACTTGGTGTGCTTATAGCGTGGATTTTCCGAATCGTTGCCGAGCCTGTCGCTGTGAGTTCTTCTGCCACAGCCGCTGCGGTATTACTGTTAGCAACATTGTTTTCAACAATCCTCTCCAGTGAAAGAATATTTGCAATCGAGCAGAATAACAGCTGTATTAGTGCATTGCTGGTCTCTCCCGTGGAGCCGGGTGATATCTATATAGCTAAAACATTAGCCAGCATCGTTATGCTGTCTATTTTCGATGCTTTCGTTGTACCGGCCGTGCTGATACTATTTAACATAAATATCATAGACAGACTCAGTGAGTTTATAATTGCACTGTTGCTCTTGAACATCGGCATATCAGCCGTAGCTACATTCTTTGCCTGCCTGGTCCAGCAGACAAAAGGTTCGAACCTGCTGCTAAGTATTCTCGTGATGGTAACATTATGCCCAATTATGGTACCTGCAACTTTCGCCTTGTTAGCGGTACTTGAAACTGCCAATCATACCGGTAATATGGAATTCCTGCATACGACCATTAGCTTCAAGACTGCTGTAGGATTCATCGCTGCGTTTGACATAATATTTGTTACTATCTGCTGGCTTTTATTTGGAATCGTCCTGACTGAGGAGCCTGAATAGATGGATTTAATACTACTGATTGCTGCGGCCTGCCTGTTATCTATATCGTACATTATGGCACTTACAGTTGCTGCTGTTGATCCAATCTGCCGGAATATCATATATGTCCATATCCCAGCTGCCGTTTCTTCACTTGCCTGTTTCTGCATACTCTTTATTGCCTCAATACAGTTCCTGAGGAAAAAACAAATGCTCTGGGATAACATTTCAGCAGCTTCGGCAGAACTGGCCCTTATGTTTACAGCGGTTCTAAACGCAACGGGTATGATTTTCGCCAAAGCCGAATGGGGCCTGTGGTGGACACCAAGTCCACGACTGATTAGCTCTGTTATCTTGTTGTTTCTCTGCGCTACCTACCTGTTGCTAAGGGCCAGCATTATCGACCCTCGACGAAGAGGTCTGTTATGTGCGGTATTCGGCATCATAGCATTTGTCGATGTCCCCATCGTGCTGGCAAGCGCCCGCTTTACCCGGGATATCCACCAGCCGGGTTTTGGTTTTCAGACAAGCTGGCAGTACGCCGCATTGGTTATGGGTATTTCAGGTGCGTTTGTTTTGTTGGCGCTGCTTATCCGTTTCAGGGTATCCACTTTAGAACTCGGTAACAAATGTACCGAAATCACAAAAGAGTGAATTCATTAGATAATTGCTTTTAGCGGAGCCATTATGAACTATTTAAGTGCCGGCTTTTTCATTTCCTGGCTGATATATTTTACATATCTGCTCTGGCTGCACCGAAAATTGCGAAGAATCGAAAAACGTCTGAACAATAAAGCAGGCTAAAGATTAATCTATTTCAGCTCAGCGATATTCAGAACCCTTCCTGCACCGACGTTTTTTGTAGTTTTCGCCGGCAGGTTTCATTTTTTAAGGAAACCGCACCAAAAACGCTGGCACCAACTGCCAAAACTAAAATACTTCCTTTCAGGAATCGCAACAAAACTTTTCTGTCCCATTGTAACAAGGTATCAGATTTCCCCTGTGCTTTACCGAGATACAGCTCCTCAGCTAATCTTATCTCTCGCCTCCTGTCCTATGAGCTTCTTTTCGAGCTGCAAGGCAGGGATAAAAAAGATAAAAACTCATTAAAGAGGCCTGCCTTTTAAGAACGCCTTAAACCCACCCTTCCGACCATAATTTACATACCAAGGGCTCATTTTATCCGACTTTTTCAATAACTGCTAATTTACCCTCATATAGGACTTTGTCAAGAAAAAAGGCTCCTGATTACGGGATGGCATCCAGGGAACATCGTAATCCTAATATTTTGCAACTTTATCCTTGACGGGCTTGCATATATCGGTTTTATTTGTGAATAAAATTCGGGAAATAGAGACCTATTGTTTCCGATGATTTTGTCCGAAAGTTTCATTTATTTGGCAGAACGGTCAAAAGGCTTATCAGGGTTGCTTTTTTGAAAGGATGAAGAAATGCAACTTCTAAAAAAACTCTCACTTTTTTTTGTATGCGCAGTTGTTATAGGGCTGGCTGGTTGTGTATCCGATCAGCAATACAAGCAGCTAAAGGTTCAAAATGATACGCAGCGCAAGCGCATTGCAGAGCTGCAGAGCCAGGTACAGGCCACAAATCTGCAACTGGACCAGTTAAAGAGAAAACTGCAAACCGCTCAAGGCAAAGGAAATGTTGAGCTCGAAGCCCTGCAGCAAAAGGTCGCTGCACTCGAAGAAGACCTTGCAAAGAAAAAGGCCTTGATTGGCTTGATGGAACAACAGCTTCTTCACGGCGGAGCACACTTGCCGGCAGAACTCAACACAATGCTCGAAGATTTTGCTAAAAGCCAGGACATGGTAGAGTACGACGCAGGCAAAGGTATTGTGAAATTCAAGAGTGATTTGCTTTTTGATCGAGGCAGCGACCAGGTCGCACCGGATGCACGCCAGGCAGTTTCTGCTCTTTCAAATATACTCAACACCGATTCAGCAAAGAATTTCGATATCATAATTGCCGGGCATACTGACGATATGCCGATTGGCAAACCTCAGACTCGCCAGAAGCACCCGACGAACTGGCATCTCTCGGCACATCGTGCAATAGCTGTGCTGGATGTAATGACCAGCAGCGGCATCACAGAGCAGCGGATGAGTGTCAGAGGCTTCGGTGAATTTCGTCCGCTTACTCCCAATAAGCCCAACAAAGGAGGCAGCCCTCAAAATAGAAGAGTTGAGATATATATTGTCCCTAAAGGGATGTAAGCACAGCAACTAAAACAGTTTTAAGGCACTCTAAGTCAGGTTCCGTGGCGAAGAGAATCCTGACATCGGCTATGAGCGTTTCTCATCGGTCTTAATGTGATAATGAAAGAAGGTACGTTAACCATTATGGCCGGTCAATGTGCACATACTTTTATATGCAGCATCGATTGTTTCTTCTATATCCTCTTTAGTATGTGCCAGTGAAAGAAAAATCGCCTCATAAGGACTTGGCGCAAGATAGATGTTGTGTTTGAGCATCTCGGCAAAAAACCTTTTGAAACGGTTACTATCCGCTGACTGAACATCTGTGAAATTTTTAACCGGCTTATCAAGAAAGAAGCAGCTCATAATTGAGCTGACACGATTTATGGTCAAAGCCACATTTGCCGCCTCGGCAGCTTCAGTGAAGCCTTTTTCCAGGATAGCTGCGCTTGCATCAAGCCTTTCATAACTGTTTCCTTCCGTCAGTATGCTTAAGGTTGTGTTAGCAGCAGCCACAGCGACAGGATTACCGCTGAGTGTGCCGGCCTGATAGACAGGGCCAATTGGTGCAAGCATATCCATAATTTCTGCCCGACCACCAAGTGCAGCGGCAGGCAGTCCACCACCGGCAATTTTACCGAGACAAGTCAAATCCGCCTGCATGCCAAAGAGCTGCTGGGCTCCACCAGGAGCCAGACGAAAACCCGTAATCACCTCGTCGAATATCAGCACACTGCTGTTTTGGCTGCATAAATTTCTAATTGCGTCAAGATAGCCCTTAGCCGGCGGCACCACACCCATATTAGCGGCAACAGGCTCGACTATGACCGCTGCAATCTTACGTTTATAAAGATTGAAGGCATCTTCAAGTGCGGCTATATCGTTGTACGGTACAACTACGGTTAGTTTGGCAAATTCATCAGGCACACCGGCGCTGCCGGCAATTGAATACGTGGCAAGGCCTGAGCCTGCCGCTGCCAGCATCGAATCACAGTGGCCGTGGTAGCAGCCGGACATCTTAATGATTAGGTCTCTGCCCGTAAATGCTCGCCCAAGTCGTACCGCGGTCATCGCCGCCTCTGTGCCGCTGTTAAGAAGCCTGACTTTCTCTATGGAGCTAAATGCATTGATTATTCTTCTGGCCAGCTCTGTCTCAGCCAAAGTCGGTGCTCCAAAAGAGGTGCCGTTATCTGCTGCTGTCTTTATCGCTTTTAGCACTTTATGATTCCCGTGGCCTAATATCATCGGCCCCCAGGAGCCCACATAATCGATGTATTTATTGCCGTCGATGTCATATATCTTCGAACCTTTTGCCCGATGGATAAAAAGCGGCCTGTGGCCCACAGCGTCAAACGCCCTGACAGGCGAGTTAACACCGCCTACCAGATACTGACAGGCCCGGGCATACGCTTTGGCTGATTTGGAATATCGCTTTAGTCTGCTCATATTAGATTTCAATATAATAAAGCCAAAAGGTCGAAACTGCAAATTCTCTTTCAACAGCCGGCTCTGCTCGACTTTGATTATAGCTTTGAAGAAATCTTATTTTTCTTGCAAAGGTAAACAGATTCAGATATTGTCAGGCTTTAATAAAATCTGTGCGTTCAGTTGGCCTGTAATATTGTCAGAATAAGCAGTTTCCGGCCGTACTGAAATACACGAACCGTTAGTTGTATTGGAGTAGTATGTATGAATCTAATCAGGTGGTTTCGAAAGTATAACAAAAAAATATTAGCTGTGACGGTCATAATAATTCTCTTTGGCTTTATAGGGGGCGGGACATTTCTGCAGCAGCTCAGCAGAAGAAGAAGCGGATTACACAAGCCTGTAGCACATTTTGCAGATAATAAAAAGATTACGAATTATGACCTGATTCTGGCCCAGCGAGAACTGGAGACACTCGAAATGCTGCAGGCCAATGTCCTGCTTCGCTCACAGGAATTGTCCGCCATTTTATTAGGCGAACTGCTGTTTTCGCAGCGTAGTGTTTCACCTGCCTTGTTAAGACAGATAAAACAAATCGTCGTCATGAACGGACTTAAAATCAGTGATAAACAAATCAATAATATTTATAGCCGGTCAATGCCGCCAAATGTGTACTGGCTGCTGCTGACAAAAGAAGCAGAACTTGCAGGAATCGCCGTTTCAAAAGAGCAAGCTGGAAATCTGCTGGCAGTAATAGTACCGAAACTTTTCAACGGCGCTTCATATTCCCAATTGACCCAAACACTGATAAGTAATCGCGGGCTCTCAGAGCAACAGATACTGAACGCCTTTAGTAAGTTACTAACAGTGCTGGAGTATGCCAGGCAGTGCTGTTCACAGGAAGTCATCACATCCGGCCAGCTTGGGCATCTGGTCAGTTGGGAGCAGGAAAAGAGCGATGTGGAATTTGTGAAATTCGACTCAGCCGTTTTCGCTCAAATGCAGCCTGAACCCGACCAGCAGCAATTAATCAAACATTTTAACAGCTATAAGAAGTTCTTCCCTGATACTGTAACGAATGAAAACCCTTATGGCTTCGGATACAGGCTTCCAGAAAAGCTCCAGATGGAGTACCTGGCCGTCAAACTGGACGACATTGCCGGCATCGTATCCGAAGTTACTCAGCAGCAGGCAGAAGATTTCTATCAGAAAAACAGACAGAGATTTGTCGAGCAGGTTCCATCTGATCCCAATGACCCAAATTCACCACCGACCGAGATAATTAAAAGCTATTATCAGGTAGCAGATAATATTACAAATTATCTTTTTGAGCAAAGAAAAAATGCCAAGGCAATAAAGATTCTGCACCAGGCTAAGGAACTAACTGATGCAGATATCGAAGATATAAACACAGAAACCGTTAAGCCGACCACGGAAGAGTTGGAAAAAATAGCCAGTGACTACTCGGACGCAGCCCAGCAGCTAAGCCAACAGCATAAAGTTCATTTATATACAGGCAGGACAGGTATGCTCAGCGCATTTGAAATGGGGGCTGATGAATATCTTGGCGCTTTGTATCTGCCCGGACCCGGCTATCAGACACTATCTAATCTATCGGTGGTTCCTCTTGTGAAGTTTGCCTTTGCTATCGAAGGGCTCGGCAGCAGCGAATTAGATCCTTTTGGCCCTGCAAAACCGAAGATTTACAAGAATATTGGCCCTGTCAAAGATAGTCTCGGCCGAATAATGGCAATTGCGCGTGTTACTGATATCCAAAAGGCCGTCGAACCTCAAGCATTGAATATGACAATAAGCAGACAGACGCTAAAGCTAAACAATGAAGCAGACCGGCTGGAATCACTAAAGACCTTTTCATTGGCAGAAAAAGTTGCCTGGGATATAAAAAGACTTACTGCAATGGACGTTACAAAACAAAAGGCTCAGGCGTTTGTTGAGCAGGCCGAAAAACAGGGATGGCAAAGCACTATTGAAAAATTCAATGACCTGTACGGCCGTGACATAGACCAAAACGAAGCTGAGTACGGCAGTTTTTTAGAGCAGGGCGAAATACAGAACCTGTCGGAACCTTTTGAGCTGCAAAGCCCCAATAACATTCCAAGGATTTCGGCCGAGGCGATAAGGACGCTGGGAATTCAAAACCAGGGCAATCCCACAAGTCGAGCTTCAATGGCTCTTACTAAAAAAGAGGCTTTGCTCAGAGATTTATTTTTCAGCATTGTGCCGCCTGACAGCAATGGGATTGACATAATGCCGACGGTTATGGAATTTAAACCAGATTTGTCCTATTATGTTATTAAGGATATTTCTATCAAACGACTGTACAACCAGCAGTTTGAGATGGTCAAGGCCTCAAGAGCCCTCAAGCAAAACATTATCCAGACTAATTCCTTGATGGCCGTACATTTTGATCCAAACAGCATACTTAAGCGTCTGAATTTCAAAAGCATAACTCCAAGACGTAAACCTGAAAATGTCGAAGCACAAGAATCATCGAGCAGGCGCTAAAGAGGAAAACTTACTGATGACAAAACGGTTTAGCCAAGACCAGACATTGCTTGTATTGGTAGTCGGTTTATCAGGCTGGCTTGTACCCGGTGCGGGATATTTTGTTCTCAACGAGCAAAAAAAAGCCATAATTATTTTCGCCACCATTACCCTGATCTTCCTAACAGGATTATATGTCGGCTCAATTGGGGTAATCAATCCGGTAAAGGAATGGCCCTGGTATCTGGCCCAGATTCTGAATTCGCCAATAGTCGCAGCCCTTGGCCATTTGACCACCTCAGGTGATTATCCGGTATATGGAAGACCAAACGAAATAGGGCAGATTTACACAAGTATCGCCGGGCTTCTTAATCTTTTGTGTATCATCAATTGTCTATATTTAGCCCATCTTCGAAATCTCGTAAACAGGAAAGGCTGAGTAATGTTGCTCGAGGAAACAGTAATTGCAGCTTTTACTGCACCGCAACAGATTGGAATAAACCCACAATCAATACTGTGGCTGCTGCCTTTGGTGGCAGCTATAGCTATTGTATATAAAACTACTAAGCTAAAAACAATAAATGCCGGCAATTTCCTTAAAGAAGCAAGTTTTTTGTTCCTGTCGATTGTTGTTTTTATCGCCACAACTGCAGTAGCTTTGCATTTACTGGCCTGGCTGGTTACCAGCTAACCGGCATCCGCCAATCTCGTCCCGTTATCCCCACAAAGGCCGTCAGAGGCGAATCCAAAACAGTTGGCCCACCGATTTATTCGGCTGGTTTAAGGGTCATTTCGACCGAAGTTGAGACACGAAAAGAAGTGAAGGGCCCCGAAGAAAAATTTATTCAAAAACAGATTTCTCGACTCGCTGCGCTCGCTTGAAATGACATCTCAAGCAAATGATTTTCTCTTCTCCTTACAAATCTTTAATAGCGTAGAGCGTATAGTTACGCAAAGCTTTTGATCTTCTTTTCACAGACGGCCTTTGTCACTTTGTGGAGTTTTCACACACATGGGGTGGCAGGCCTTTGGCCTGTGAGAGTAGTCCTAGGGACACCCAAGAAGGACAGGGAGGTCTGGCAATGGCTGGATTTGTATTTTGTGTGTTTTTTAGATTTTAATGGCATAAGTTCGCTTGCGGTTAGCTTAATCGTCATGTAAGATTTTGTGTATTAATTTACTTAGCAGAAACCTTAGTCAGTTTCAAAAAAGGAGTACGCAGATGGTTTTTAGACGGATTTGTATTTGTGTTCTGTCGGGGGTTGTGTTGGCGGCTGTTTCATGTAGGACTCCTGAGAAAGGTATGGTAAAGAAGGATAGCTATGCTGGCGCTGCTGGCAGGTCTTGTAAGCTGATTCCCAAGTCAGGCTATCTGGATAATTCGCTCAAGGAATTTTTGATGCGGACAAACAACGGCAAGGGGATGATTGCCGTTGGCCAGGGGCTCTGGCTTGTTTTAGAGCCGTCAGGTTCAAAGGTATCTGAATCTGTCAGCTTATGTGAGGTTGAGCTGGATAAAGATGGCAGAGGGATTTTTGGTGAGTCGGCGCTCCTTGCAGGTTCGGCAGGTCAGGCTTTTATAAATGTTGACGGAGGGATTATTTCAAGTGCAATGGTTTCGGGTAGTGATGGCCATTTGTATGTTGGTATTAGTGATGAGTCCGGGATTTTTGTAATAAAGAGCCGGTCTCGGTATCCCAAGGGTGTTGGCCAGCTTTACAGTAATGATAGTTGGATTTCCTTGGGTTTTGAACGGTCTATTTTGGGGCCGAAGGTTTTAGGTGATTTGGTAATTACGGCAGATGGTGAGGTTTTGGTGGCATACTGTCGGCGAGGTGTTTCTGGAGAAGATAAGGATGAGATAGGTATTGCGGTCTGGAGCGATGGCCGATGGCGGTCTTTGAAGGTAGCAGATGGTGAGGGAGTTTTTCCACCTACTGCGGCTATAGATAGGGATGGCAGGATACATTTGGTTTGGTCAGACGGCTTACAACAGCTTTTCTACAGTTGTGCTGAGTTTGTGGAGCCAGGCAGGGGGTTACATTTTGTCTTTGGACCTGAGAAGCTAAACAGTTTAGGTCGTAGTCCTGTGATAACGGTTACTGGTGATGACAAGGTTCTGATAGCCTTTGAGAGCGATTTGTCTACGGAAGTGAAATATGCCCTGGTTTCTGATGGCCGAGTGGAGTCATTGAGGTATTTAACGGCATACGATGCTCGGTTTCACAGGGAGATATGGCACAGTCCGCAGTTTTGTGTAGATAGCGATAAAGTGGCGTGGTTGTTTTTTGTCAATGCGACTCGCAGGTATGTATTTGCCAGTCGTTGGTTAGGTGGCAATTGGGGGCCGATTTTTCAGGTTGGTGGTATTCACTGCAGGCCGAGCCGTCAGGAGTACCGTTTTTTGCCTGTTGGACGGCTAAATGTTTTTAAGGGTCCACTGAAAACCGACAGAGAATGTATCGGGGTACATATCAAGGCGGAGGAGCCGACTGTTGGGCGTTCATTTTTCGGTATAAGGCCTTTTGAGATATCAGTTTACCCTGACGGCAAGATATTGTTTCTGGACCTTGGCGAGATTGCGGTGATGAAAGGTTTGGAGGTTGCTGCTCATACAGCGGTAAAGAGTGAGATGAATCCGCTGTTGGAACCTAATAATCCGGACAGCTTTGATTCACAGCGCGTTTT
Organism: Sedimentisphaerales bacterium; assembly: GCA_016935195.1. Lineage (GTDB taxonomy): Bacteria > Planctomycetota > Phycisphaerae > Sedimentisphaerales > Anaerobacaceae > JAFGRL01. The sequence continues at coordinate 18,509 of JAFGRL010000168.1, read as the reverse complement.
CAATCACGGAACAGTAATTTATGAAGATGGGCGTTTTCGTCTGTGGTATGCGGCTATTGGTAAGGCTGATTCTTCAAGGCGATGGTGGCATAATTATCGTGCCGGTTACGCTGAGAGTAACGATGGATTGCATTGGGAAAAAATCGATACAGGGTACTTTGGCGGAATAAATGCCAACAGACTTCCCGACATGCCGCCTATGCTGGGTATTTATAAGGATGATGAGGAACCTGATCCGACTCGTCGGTACAAGCTGTTGCATGGTTACTATGAAAGTCATATGAAGGAACTGTTCTCGAAGGGACAATTAGAGCAGAGTGATGACTGTTACCATGGTCGGCTGTTTACATCGCCGGACGGTTTGAAGTGGAACAGAACGGCGATTAAAGTTGGCTGTCCCGGAGTTCAGAGTTTAGAGGTTGTGCCTCAATGTTTGTTTAGAGATAAGGACGAATGTGATTTAGAAAAACGGTTCAAGGCTTACGGGTACACTTCGCTTACGCAGGGTCAGCGGGGAGTTGCGATGTTCTATAGTGCTGATTCGGTGAACTGGACAGCGTACGAATATAATCCTGTGCTGGCTCCGGAACTGCGAGCCTGTCCGTTTGTACCGGCGGGACCTTTCGGGCACGTTCACGACGTATCGGTGTTCAAGTGTGCTGGATACTATTTAGGGTTGTATCAGTATTTGTACAGCCACACTCGTCCTGTTGAGTCTTCATTAGTTGGCGACATTGAACTTGCTATGAGCAGGGACGGCTTGAATTGGACGTACCTTAATTGTGGAAATAAGGTTATAGAGCTCGGGGATGAAGGTGCATGGGACAAGGGCTTTTTGGTTCCATCTGTTCCTGTGATTGTTGGCGACCAGATATGGCTGTATTACGGGGGGTTCTGCCTTCCCGAAGGTGGCGGACATACGGGTAGAGCTGCGATGGGTTTGGCAAAGCTTCGGCTGGACGGCTTTAGCAGCTTGCGGTTAAAGTCCGGTGCAAAAGAAGGATTTGTTGAGACGGTTGCACTTAAGATGGGCAAAGAGCCTGTGCAGCTTGTGTTAAATGCAGACTGCAGCAAAGGTGAGATTTTAGCGGAGGTGATTGATGCCGCGACAGGCGATGTTATTGAAGGTTATTCGGCCGAGCAATGTTTACCTATGAAAGTAGATAGCGTAAAGTACAGGCTGCAATGGGATAAAAAGGAAAGAATTGAGTCTATTGAGGTTCCAGTCAGAATCAGGCTTTATATAAAATGCCAGCAAGGTTCTCCGGAGTTGTTTAGTGTATCTTTTCTTTAGTTGTTGTTGAAACCTATTAGTCTGTAACATGTAATTTGCTTCGGTTGTCATTGCGAAGCCTGCAAGGCCGCGGCAATTAAAAATAAAGGAGGACATTGGTTGTGAGCAGTAAGGGTGTTTTAGCTGGTATAGTTGTGCTATTTGCCCTGACGGGCTGTTTCGATGAGACGGCAAATAAAGAGCGTTACCGACAACAGAACCTCGGTGGTGCGGTTGGGATAATACAACATCTGAAAAGGCAGAATTTGCCAACGGTCGAGGCAATTGAAATCTGGCCCAATAAGTTCGGTGAAGGCATTATTATAGTAACCGGGCACTACAGGATTTATACGACGTTGCTGGACCCGCTGATGCTCGGTCAAGTTCCCGGCTTTATGGAATCGGCCTACAACGGCTATAACAGACAGCTTCCCAGACCTATAGAGACAAGGTCTAAATTTGACATATACCTTTTTGCCACAAGGGCGCAATGGGAGGAGTTCACCGAAGGTTTTACCGGCAGCCATGCAGGATTGTATCGTAAGATAAAGGCAGGAGCTTATTATCTTAAGGATGTCTGTGTCGTATATAACATTGGCAGGGAACGCACATTTTCTGTACTTGGCCATGAAGGCTGGCATCAGTTTAATAAAAGGCACTTCAGATTCCGGCTGCCGAGCTGGCTTGACGAAGGCATCGCTATGCTTTTTGAAGTTAGTCGGTATGAGAAGGGATTGTTTTATTTTGAGCCGGATAAAAATCTTCAACGGCTTGGTTCATTGAAGAAAACACTTGCCGGAAATAAAATGATACCTTTGGACAAACTGATAGGGATGAACCCCGGTGAGGTACTGGCCACCGACAGTGACCAGGCCGTCGCTGCCTTTTATTCACAATCTTATGCCCTCGTGCGATTTTTGTGTGAAGATGATTATGGAAAAAGGTTTTCTGGTTACCAGCAGATACTCCTGGGCGGCCTAAGGGGTACCTGGCCTCTTGACAGCACCGATAAGAGAATTGCAACTGACAGAAACATTCCCATGACAGTTGGATGGAACAGGAAAATCGCAGGACAACTGTTTGAGACCTATATCGGCAGCGACTTCGGGCAGATCGAGAAAGAATATATTAGATTCTGCAGAAAGATAGTTTACCACGTTCGCTTCAGATAATTTTTATGCTATTTGAGGGAGGATTTATTGTGTCTGATTGCGCTTTCGCAGATGCAACTATTCGCAAAGAGCTGTTTCTGGATGAGAGGTTTGTTGAGAAGATGTCCGGCTTGACCAGGCGTTTTCACCAGGCGGTGAAGTGTTCGGAAAATCCTGTGATTCGGACAGACAGGCCCTGGGAAATTGATGCTGCATTTGTTGATACGGGCATGGTTATTTATGACGAAAAGGAGCAGCTATTCAAGGCTTGGTATCAGGGAGGAGGCTGTTACGGGCCGGAGGATGGTTCTCACATGTGCTATGCCACCAGCAAGGACGGCATTGAGTGGGAGAAACCATCGCTTGGTGTTGTGGAGTATAAGGGCAGTAAGGACAACAATATCGTTCTTATGGCTAAATGCATGATGCATGACCCAGCACCGATTATTGACCTCAAAGAACCCGACCCGCAGAAGAGGTTCAAGGCAATCTGGTGGGGCGGACGCAGAGAGCCTTCTGCAAAAGATGGCTGGTTGTTAGGCCATTGTGTTGGCTTTTCGGCTGACGGTATTAGCTGGACGGAGCATCCGGATAATCCGGTCTGGCCCAGCGACCCTGAGGTGGCGGTGCCGTTCGGCTTAGAACACAGAAGGGGCAAATACGTGATGTACAACAGTGCTGATGGTTATGGGATGCGTGTTACGGCACGGGCTGAATCTGAGGACTTCGTGCATTGGAAACTGCCGCCGAAATTAGTGTTTCAGTCGGATGAAGAGGATGTCCCTGGTACTGAGATTGGGGGTATGGGGGCAATCGATTACTACGGGACGCAGATTGGAATGCTCTGGGTTATCCGGAATTTGCCGGACTTTACGAGAGAAGAATGGCGCAGCATAGTTGAGCGGAACATTCGTCAGGGATTTTTAGGGGCACCTATTGCTCTTAACGCCGTCAGGTGCCGGATAATGTACACAGAACTTGCAACCAGCGTGGATGGACTAAACTGGCAGCGTATAAACCGACAACCCTTTATATCCTTTGGACCTGAGGAAAGTTGGGATGAGTGTCTTTTGTTAGCAGCTAAGCCGATAGTTGCCAACGATAAAATCTATATCTATTACACCGGCCAGGGACGAGTCAAGCAGACACCCGGGACAAAGGAGGCCGAGAAGATTGGCAAATGGAATATTGACACCGGATTGGCGATGCTAAGGCTTGACGGCTTTGTATCACTGCAGACAGGCTCCGAGCAAGGGGTTCTGGTGACAAAGGATTTTATATTCGAAGGTAACAAACTTGCAATCAATGTTGATGCCGATAAAGGCTCAGTAAAATTAGAGATACTTGATGAGGCCGGCGAGCCAATCGGCGGCTTTACAAAAGATGAGGCTGAAACGATAACCGGCGACGAGTTGCGGGCAGAGGCCAGATGGAAAACAAAAAAGGATTGTAGTGAACTGAAAGGCCGAAGAATTAAACTTAGATTATTTCTGGAGAACGCTGATTTGTATTCGATATCTGTGGTGAGTTAATAAAAAGTTAGTTTTTCCCAGGAGATGGAGATGAGCAAATCGTATATGCGTAAAAATTCCAACAATGTTTCGAAAGAAGAAATAGTAACGTCACTTAAGCAGACAGGTCTTAAATTGGGTGATGTAGTTTTTGTGCACTCGGCGATGCGGACACTCGGGTGGGTTGACGGTGGTGCTCAGACAGTGGTCTCGGCATTTCTGGAAGTTATAGGCGAGCGGGGGACGCTGGTTGTGCCGACATTTACGTTTGCACACGAAGCGGAAGAAGAGCCGATTATCGATCCTGCCAACGACCCTTCAGAGATGGGGATTATAACCGAGACTGTGCGTCGGCGGCCGGATGCTTTGAGGAGTACGGCCTTTCGTCATAGCGTTGCTGCTGTAGGTCGCAGGGCTGGCGTTATAACGGAAGTTGACCCTGCTCTGTCACCGTTTGACCTGCGCAGCTCATTCGGCGTTATGCTTTCTTTAAATACGCAAATTGTTTTACTCGGGATGACCTATGCAACTTCAACAAGCCATCATGTCTCTGAACTGCTTTGCGAAGTGCCTTATCGTCATACACTTGAATTGGACATTAAGGTAAGGCAACAAGACGGCAGCATTATAAAGCAGAAAATGACCGACTATCAGCCCAAGCCCAGCGGCACAGGGTCTTATTATGGTTCGCGACATCCTGACTTTAATCGGCTTGGTAAAATGATCGAGGATAAGGGGCTGGTTGGGATAGCAACTATTGGCAATGCCGTTGTTCGCCGTTTCGGCCTGAGAGACCTGGCGGATTTGGCGTTAGTCGAGGCGGAAAAGGATTACAATATTTTCAGGACGCCTGAAGGTGAGCCTGATTATTATACCCCTTTGGAGTTCGGCAAAGTTGTCTTTAGTCCGGAGATGCTCGATGGTGCAGGTCGACCCGGGAAGTATCAATGGTGTGTGGTAGATGAATCAAAACTGGCTATGCCGAACCATAATCTTGCATAGTCTACAGAGACTTACAGGGCAAAGACTTTATTAGGACATTAGGATGAGCCATTTTTCGTCTTGCTGTTCTCATTTCATTTTAGCTGAGGCGAGGGGGCTTCAAGATTGGGATTACATTGTAATTTTGCTTTATATGATTGGTGTTGTAAGTGTGGGGGTGTTTCTCAGCAAAAGGCAGCGTGACAGTGAAGATTACTTTTTAGGGGGTCGGAAGATACCGTGGTTTGCAGCGGGCCTGAGTCTGGTTGCCAGTGTAATTTCCACGGTAAGCTACTTAGGTGTCCCTGGTGAGACGATTCGGCACGGGCTTGCTAATGCGGCTTCCAACTGGGTGATTCCATTAGCTTTTGTGGTGGTGATTTTTGCATGGCTGCCCTTTTTTATGCGCTTGCGTCTGACCAGCGTCTATGAGTACCTCGAGAAAAGGTTCGGTTTAGCTGCTCGATTGGTTGGAGTTTCACTGTTTGTCTTGATTTTGCGATTAGGCTGGATGGCTTTGATTGTGCTGACATTATCCGGGGCGGTAGGACAGATTACTTACCCCAGCGCCAGTAATTTGCTTAGCTCGACTTTTGGCTGGCAGGTGAGTTTACAGGGCTGGCTGCTTTTGGTGATGGTAGCTGCGGGCCTTTTAGCGACTTTATATACAATGCTTGGAGGCATTAAGGCCGTAATTTGGACTGATGTTGCGCAGTATTTCATTCTGATGGCCGGCGGCATACTTACAATAGTAATCATAGCAAGGGACACAGGGACAGGTCCATCCCAGTGGTGGCACATGCTATCTTCCGTAAAGCACACGCCTGTTGTTGTGGCCAGTTGGGACTTGAGTGAGCGGACGACATTGTTGTGGGTCACTTTGTACACGTTCTTTTGGTATGTTTGCAGCTATGCCGGTGACCAAGTGGCGATGCAGAGATACTTTAGCACGCCTTCAGTTCGCTCAGCGGTTTGGGCAAGTATTACCAATTGCATTGGCTCATTGCTTTTAGCGGCTGTCCTGGCGTTTTGCGGGATGGCGCTATTGACGTATTACACTAACTTTCCGCAGGAGATAGTAAATGGTATAACGAATCCTCAGGATCCTGCGGCTGCGGATAATGTTTTCCCTCACTTCATTGGGCATGGACTACCTGTGGGAGTGTCGGGTTTGGTTGTGGCGGCACTTTTCGCTGTAGCGATGTCAAGTTTTGATTCCGGTATTAACTCAGTTTCGACAGTGGTTACTGTGGACGTTTTTCGCAGGCTCAAACCCGGTCGCAGCGGCCGGGATGAACTTGTGTTGGCTCGAATCCTGACGGTCATAATAGGCGCCGGTGTTACGGGTTTGGCAGTGGCAATGATGTATCTTCCAAAAGATTGGAACATCATCGATATATCCCTTCGGGTTGTTGATACTGCGCTGGGACCTTTGGGAGCAATGTTTATTGTGGGTATACTCCTGCCGCATGTGGGTCAGTGTGCGATTGTCATAGCAGCTCTGTGCGGATTTGGAGTTGCTCTTGTGATGGCCTGGTGGGTTGAGTTAGGATGGTTTCTTGGATTTATTGAGGGCCAAACACTCGATGTTGCTATTCAAACAGCTTCTCGGCCAAGCTCTTTTTTAGTGCTGCCATTTTCGCTGCTTTTTACGTTTTTGCTTGCTGCAATACTCGGAGCATTTATGCTATCCCCGGAGCCTGAAAAAATTAAGGCGCTTACGTGGCGAGCGGTTGTTTTCGGAAACAGTAGATAAGCCGAGCGGACTATTTGTTTGAACCCGGATTCCCCAACTAATAGGTGACAGAAGAACAGGAATTTGATAGTATATAGCTTATGGAGACCGCTCAATCCAATTTTGACTATTCCAAATTGGAAATGTCAGATTAATTATAGTAAAAAAGCACAATGAAATAAAAGACAGTATTTATCACAAGTTTCTGAATAACGGTGCTGCTATAAAAAATTTTGATCCAACATTAACCGAAAAAGATTTGGTTCGAGCCTTAAACGAACTGGGCCTTAGGCCGCCCTGCAATATTATGATTCATGGCTCCTTGTCGTCTCTTGGTATCGTTGAAGGCGGAGCGGCGACTTTAGTTAATGCATTAATAGAATCCGCAGGTTACGAAGGAGCAGTGATTGCACCTTCTTTTCGGGATTCGATACGTTCTGACCACTATGCTTTACAGGCTTGTAGTAACTGTTGCCCCCAAAACCTATGCCCAAGTCGGGAAAGAGGATACACCGGTATTATCGGTGAGACTGTCAGGCAACTGTCGGATTCTGTAAGAAGTTGTCATCCAACTCATTCGTGGGTTGGTGTTGGCAAGAATGCTTCTTACCTCTTGTCAGGCCATCGTAACAGCCTGACGCCTTGCGGAAAAGATTCCCCTTTCTTTCGTCTAATGCAAAACAACGGCCAGGTGCTCCTGCTTGGGGTGGGAGTAAATTCTTTGACCAATATACATGCTGTTGAAGACGCTCGGAATGTACCTTATTTATCTGCTGTTGACCCAATTCATCGGCACGCTACATATACTACAAATGGCAAACGAATTCAGTACGTGTATCCGGAGTTGATACAAATTGTTCTTCGTGAAGCAGGCATTTTGCGGAGCAAGAAGATTGGAGCCGGCTTCACTCATGTTCTCTGGGCACGCGAATTAGGTTCGTTCCTCTGGGTTGTTACTGAAGATGACCCCTGGTGTCTTGTGCTTAGGCCGCAAGGGGATAAATATGAGCCTTTCGAGGATGCGTGCTCTAAAGCAACAAGAATGCTTTCTTCATGGAATAATAATCCAGATCGAGGGGCCTGGGAAAAATTGTTGACGATTTCAAACACAACTGGTGAGCCTAATACTTTTAAGCCGACAGATAAACCATCTAAAAATTGCCCTGCCTACCGTGGAATGTTAAGAGGATATCATCGTTGTGCGGCAAATGACTTACCTGCCTGGGAAAAATTTGATGATTATCCAAAGGAACCTGGTGTGGCTACATGTGAACAGTGTAATTGGCCAAAGTACGACGAAAGATAGCTTTAAAGGAAACAAATATGAGTGGACTTAGAGTATCAATGGTAGGCTTTGACATAGCCCCGCGTTTTCATCCTGAATACGGTGCGTGGGGGACAACTCCTGTTATCACGGAGACAGATATGCCCTTGTTAACAAGATGCCTTGCTTTAGAGCAGGATGGTAGGCTGTTAATATGGTTTAGTCACGATCTGTGTGGGAATAGTATAACAGAGACCGACAGTTTCAGAGATGAGATGGCTGGAGCTTTAAAATTGAATCGTGACCAGGTTATTTGGTCAACAAGTCAAACTCATTCAAGTCCAACATTTCCAGGTTCTAATTTACCTGGAGGCAGTGGTATCACCACTCGTGGTATATTCGATGAGGAGTTTTCCGAAAAACAGCGCAAGAGGTTTCTCGAAAATTGCATCGATGCTGCAAAGAAGGCGATCGACGGCCTACAGCCTGCAGATGTCTGGGTAGGTAAAGGGTACTGTGACAGCATTAGTTACAATACACGTTTTCCCATGCCAACCGGAGGGGTAAAGTTCAGCCGGGATCATGAAGAAGGATTACAGAGTGGCAAGTATTTCGATCCAACTATCGGACTGGTGAGATTTGACGACAAAAAAGGCAAACCGATCGGAACTATATTTAATTTTTGTAGTCATCCTGCAACAATGATTAACGATAAATATCTTTCTTCAGATTTTGTTGGTACTGCTCGTGAGTTTATCGAGGATGAAACTGGTGGAGCACCGGCGATGTTTATCCAAGGATTCTGTGGTGATGTTAATTGCTACTTTATTTTTGGCAAACCTGAGCAAGCCAAAACTACAGGGGCAAGACTGGGTAAAGCGGCTGTTCAAGGAATCAGAAAAATGGTGCCGGTTAGAGGGGTACCTTTTCGTTATGCTTGGCATCAGACTGAGCTGCCGTGCCGAGACATGTTTAACGAAGAGCAGCTTCGATACGAAATTGACATACGAAGGACTTTTCAGAAAAAACTTGATGAAAATCCCAGTGCCTGCTGGGTCGGTGGGATTAATGTAGCGGAATTCTTAAGTGTTGAACAAAAGAAAGCATTTGTGGAAATAAATATAAAATACTGTGAAGAAGGTTTGCGTATGCTCAATGCAGGTGAGATTCCTCCATCATCCCTGTCAATTACTTTAGGTGCTGTGCGTATTGGAGATTTATATGCCGTTCTATCGCCCGGTGAGAACTTCGCCCTGACAGGAAAGGAAATCCGTGAGAGGTCTCCTTTCACACATACACTGATATGCGGCGATACTAATGGGCTTTTTGGATATATCGGCAACGACGAAGAAATTAACAGAGGAGGGTATGAAACCGACACTTTTTGGAAAATGCTTTATTGTGATGGCTTTCGGCTGGCACTTGCCGAAGGCTCGGCACAAAAAGTAATTAGTGCCGGTCTTAGCTTGCTAAACAAATTGGAGAATGACTATTGAAAGGAGTTCAGAATGAGAAAGGCCCTGTTTGGAATTGTTGCAGTCTTGATGGTTCTTTGCGCAGGCGGCTGGTACACGCCGAAAGATTTCGGTGAATTCCCCAAGTCGTGCAATCCTGACAGTTGGGTCAAGCGTGGTATCGTTATTGAACCCAATCAGCCATGGGAGGGAGGTTCGATACAAAACTTCAACTCTCCTACGGAAGCTCTTGGCGATGGCAGGTGGAGGATTTGGTACGGTTTTTGGGGCTCGACTGCATCCTATGGCTCAGGAATGAACATTGCAATGGCTGAAGGTGTTCCTGGCGGTAAATGGTCAAAACACGTAGCTGTTCTTACTGAAGGTGAACCTGCCGATGCGCCATTGGCTATAGGCAATCTTCCCGAAGGCTGGAGGCCCGTTCATCCAGTTCACATAAAACTCAAAGATGGACGAGACCGCTTGTACTTCTGGGTCCATGCCCCAAAACAAGGTGTGATTCGCTACCTTGCTGCTGAGAGTACGGACGGTAGAAGATATCGTGTGGTAAATCCTCATACACCTTGCTTGTATCACTTTTTTGACCGTGCGATTGAGTTTGTAGGTACTATACCTTCGGGTCTTACACTAACTCTTGAAGACAAAAAATACCGAAAGAGTAAACCACCTCGACCGGCCTGTGAGCCTATAGCGGATCCTAACCTGATATCTAACGATGCCACTGTTGTTTATCAACTGAGTGACGGTACATTTGAGATGTACACTGTGGCGCTTGTGTCAATAGATAAAAACGACCCCCGGTATGAAAGTCAAACCCACGATAATCTAAAAGGTTACATAAGAGTGATTGACCGTCTGGTGAGTGAAGATGGTTTGAATTGGCACAGCCGATGCAGGGTTCTTGAGCCGGATGCGAATGATCCGGTTGATTTGCAGTTCTATTATTTGAATGTAACGCATACACCGAAAGGTAGAGTCGGCATGCTGGGCCATTACAGGTTATACGCACAGGAGACAGATCTTGAATGGTGTTATTCAAAAGATGGGATACACTGGGTCAGGCCTTACCGTAAAGCCTGGATTGAACGCGGAAAACCGTATGAGAACGACTCATATGCCATATATACAGCAAGTTCACTTATAAACTATAATAACCAGTGGTGGCTGTTTTGTACTGGAACCAATTATGCTCACAATATAAAGTGCAGCTATGGCAGGCCGCAATCTGTAATTATGCTGGCAACTACAAATTCTATTTGGGGTGAATAATAAATGATTTTTTTATAGACAAAGGCAGATTAATTTTTCTGAAATGGTATAATATTAATAGTGTTAAAAGTAAACGCCGTCTCATATCAACAAGTCGGGTTTTTGTGATTGAAAGGAGTTCAGAATGAGAAAGGCCCTGTTTGGAATTGTTACAGTCTTGATGGTTCTTTGCGCAGGTGGTTGGTACAGGCCGAAAGATTTCGGTGAATTTCCTAAGCCGTGCAGTCCGGAGAGTTGGGTTAGGCATGGTATCGTTATTGAACCCAATCAGCCCTGGGAGGGAAGTTCTATACAGAACTTCAACTCTCCTCCGGAAGCTCTTGGCGATGGCAGGTGGAGGATTTGGTATGGCTTTTGGGGCTCTACTGCAACCTATGGCTCCGGAATGAACATTGCAGTGGCTGAAGGTGTTCCCGGTGGTAAATGGACAAAGCACGTTGCTGTACTTACTGAAGGTGAGCCTGCAGATGCGCCGTTGGCTATAGGGAATTTACCAAACGGTTGGCGCCCGGTTCAGCCGGTGCATATCAAGCTAAAGAATGGTCGGGACAGATTGTATTTTTGGGCGCACGGTCCCAAAGACAGGGTGGTTCGCTACTTGGCAGCAGAAAGTGATGATGGAAAACGTTACAAGGTTCTTGATCCACACAGGCCTTGTATGTGGCACTTTCATGACAGAGCAGTAGAGTTTGCAGGAACCACGCCGGCTGGATTGAAGCTGGCGGGTAAATCCGAGGAACTTCGGAAGCGTTTCCCCCGGCCCGAAGGTGAACCGGCTGCTGACCCTGAGTTAACCTCAAATGACGGTGCGACCATATATCAACTTGAGGATGGTACATTCGAGATGTATGTCAATTCACTTGTTTCATTGGGAAAAGGCGACCCACGCTGGGCTGAAAAGGACAATTTAGCCGGTTACGTTCGTGTCATTGACAGACTCATCAGTAAGGATGGTCTGAAATTCTATGGTCGGCAGACAGTCATTAAGCGCGACCCGGTGCGAGATGCAATTGACCAGCAGTTTTACTATTTGAACGTAACATACACACCAAAGGGTCGAGTTGGAATGTTGGGGCACTACCGGCTCAAGGACCAGACGATGGATTTGGAGTGGTGCTACTCGAAGGACGGAGTGAACTGGGTTCGGCCTTTTCGCAATAGGCCCTGGCTTGAACGCGGATGGCCGGGAGAGGGCGATGCCTATGCTGTGTATACTGGTACGTCGGTTGTTTATGACCAGGGCAAGTGGTGGCTGTTCTACACCGGGTGCAATTACACCCATAATATGAAGCAGCATTACGGTGAGCCTCGTTCTGTGATTATGCTGGCAACTACTGAATCGATTTGGAATAAATAGATAAAAGCATCAACAAGATTGATTAAAATGAAACGGTCTGCTGTCCTAACTCCAATGGACAACAGACCGTTTTTTCGAACATTTACGACTTCAAGGCTTTTTTATTCAGTGATGTACAGTGCATAGACCTTAACGTTACCTGATGAGGGCAAACTTACCTTGAGCGCGAACGGTTTTTTCAGCAGACAAATACCTTCTGGTGATTTTGGCCAATTTATCTGCTGCCGGACACCTGATTTTGTAACGGTGGCGGCATTTTTGCCCGAATATTTTTCAATTGGACGGTCAAAGGCATCGAGCAATTCGACTTTTAACTGTGATTGAACTGATGCACCTTCGACGTTGGCGAAAAGTTTTGCGCTGCCGGTGGTGGAATTAGCAAGACATGTGATGAAATGGCCGGGCATTGATGAATCTTTTTGGCTGAGGTATCCAAAGCCATCTCGCCTTAGTTGTGCCAGGCCGATTTCCTGTCCGCGATATTGGCCTTCACAGTCCCAATGGCCGTACCATAGATAAGTTTTATCATCGACGTTTGCAAAAGCGTGGCCTTGAGTAATTATGATAGAATCCCACTGGTTGGGCTCTCCTCTGGGGATGGTTTTGAAATTCGGTACCGGCTCACGGAAATGAATTCCATCGTTAGTCAGGATAAGGCCGAGGTCGCCGCGTGTGCCGTACAGGCCTGGGGCGCCTTTAGGTTTTTCAGCGGGACCATCCTGCCACATTCCGTAAAGACCTATTACCACATTGCCCCGGTTCCACATACCGGCGCCCATATGTGTCTGCTCGCCTGGGATTCTCGGCGAAGTAAACTGGCCTGGCCTTACAAAACCGAAAGCTCGTGCACTTGACCAGTTGAGCAGGTCCGGCGAACGAAAGGCGGTCATTATTCTTCCGCACTTGCTGCCATCAGGCAGCCAGGCCCAGGGTCTGATATGCTGGCCTGTTGCATAGTAGAAGTTGCCGAATCGATACAAACCTGAGACCTCGAATTTTTCATTGACGCAGGGTCGGTCGCCGATGACGTTCCATGTAAGTCCATCGGCGCTTACTGCACAAATCATTGCGCATATCATTTTTTCATTAAGGCCTACGTTCCTGACGCCTCCTTTAAATTCATCACGCGGGATGTGTGCAATATAGGCAAGTTTATAACGTCTGGCAGGATCAGGGTCATCCTCGTCATACATTACAGAGAGAAAATCATTTATTCGCCAAAGAAGTGGCTCTTCCGATTTTATCAGACAGATATTGTTTTTCTTGCTGCCGGCAAATTCGATAAGTCCAAGGTTGGGTTTTGTCCAGTGGATGCCGTCGTTACTTTCGGCATAACACATAGGGCGCCACCAGCCGGTTTTCTCGGCCGTTACACGCCAGTCGTTGTCGGGTTTATTCCGCCAGGTTCCCAGATACCACATTTTGAATTTGTCGCCGATTTTGATTACGCTGCCATAAATAAGTGCGTGTCCTGAATCGTGGGTACCTTCGGGCCCTCTGCGAAGTACAGGATTTTCGGAATATTTTTTGGCCTGGACAAGAGTTAGTTTAAGATTGTCCTTGAAGGGGATGGAATAATCATCAAAGGCAAAGAAGATTGCTTCAGTCAAAGACAAATCTGGTGCTGTATCGATGGTGATTTTACCTTTAGATGTTTTGGCTGCTGTTTGTGGCCCAGCCGATAAAACAATAACAGCCGATAATATCAGCAATAATTTGATTGTTTTCCGAATGAACATTGCAACACTCCTTAAAAAATTTACGATTTAACCTTTTTGTTTATTTGCCACATTTAATTGTCATGAACAGCCCATCGAGTTACCGCAGTTGTAGCATTTGTAGCAGGTTCCGTTTCGTACGGTAATTGAGCCGCAGACATCACAGGCAGGTGCATCATCCTGAAAGTGCTCAAACTGCGTGTTGAATTGCTCCATCAGCCGAGCTTGTGTCTTCGGCTGGCTGGTTTTGTCAGAAACGGTTGCACCGGCCAGTGTTGTGATTCTATTAGCCAGACTGGAGAGCTTACTTTTCGCTGCAGAGCTGTCTTTTTTGGGCTGGTTGTCGGCAATGGGAATTTTTGGAGTTGTGTCTTTTGATTTACCTGCAGCCTCGGCGATTTTCTGGGCAAGGTCTCTGGTCTTTTCAACAAGCTGTTTGGCAGTGGTTGTGGTTTTGTTGTCAGCAGGAACTGCTGCCCTGTTAGGTGTGTTTTGTTGAGCATAACCTGGTATAAACTGACAGCCCAGCCAGCAGAATATATAGTCAATCAGACTCTTGGCAAATGGAATATCCCTGTTTGAAGTCATCCCTGATGGCTCAAATCGGGCATATCGGAATTTGTCCACAAGAGTTATTAACGGCACGCCGTACTGCAGTGCCATTGAGGTACAGGTACCGATAGCATCCATAAGGCCGCCGATGGTGCTGCCTTCCTTGGCCATAGTGATAAATACTTCACCAGGCTGGCCATCCTCATATAGCCCCACCGTCAGGTAGCCTTCATGCCCTGCAACTGAGAATTTATGGGTTATACTCTGTCGAGTATCGGCAAGTCTGTGCCTAAATGGTCTGGGTTGTTCCGGCGGTTCCGCCTTGTCTTTGGTTTTTGAGTCCTTATGCTTTTTAGTGCAAACCGGCTGCAGTTTTTTAGAGCCGTCGCGGTAAATTGCTACAGCCTTTAAGCCCAACTTCCAGCCCTGCATGTAAGCGGCAGCAATTTCGTCAGCAGTTGTTTCCGCAGGCATATTAATAGTCTTGCTGATAGCACCGGATATGAACGGCTGGACCGCAGCCATCATCTTCAGATGTGCCGTGTAATGAATTGACCTTTTTCCGTTGCGAGGCCTAAAGGCGCAATCGAATATCGGCAGGTGGTCCGGATTGAGCTTTGCCGCTGCCTCGATGGTTTCTTTTTTATCGATGTAATCACATATTTCTTTTATGTCTTCGGCGCTGTAACCAAGTCTTTCAAGTGCCATAGGAACCGTTTTATTGACGATTTTAAGCATACCGCCACCCGATAGCAGTTTGTATTTGACCAGGGCAATATCCGGCTCAATGCCGGTCGTGTCGCAGTCCATCATAAAGCCGATTGTTCCTGTTGGCGCAAGCACCGTTGCCTGAGCATTACGGAAACCTGCCTTTGAGCCGGCATCAAAGGCCTGTTCCCACACATCTTTGGCAGCATTTCTCAAATAGTCCGGACAATGGGATTCGGGGATATCATAAGCATGCTGACGGTGCATATTTATGACCTTTAGCATAGATTCTTTGTTTTTTTCAAACTCATCAAACACACCCTTGACCGAGGCAATTTCCGCACTGACAGCATAAGCTGTACCGGTAAGTATGGCACTGATTGCAGCAGCGATTGCCCTTGCCTGGTCGCAGTCATACGGCAGCGCAAGGCTCATAATAAGAGAACCAAGATTCGCATATCCCAGGCCGAGCGGACGAAACATATGGCTCATTTTTGCGATTGATTTTTCAGGATAGCTTCCATTATCCACCAGAATTTCCTGGGCGATGATAAATATGCGGACAGCTCTTTTGAAAGCAGTTATATCGAATGAGCCATCTTCCTTTCGGAACTTTACAAGATTCAGTGAAGCCAGGTTGCAGGCAGAATCATCAACAAACATATATTCACTGCAGGGATTTGAGGCATTAATAGGCCCGGAGTTTGGGCAAGTATGCCAGTTATTTATTGTCGTATGGTACTGCAGGCCCGGGTCTCCACAGACCCTGGTACCCTCGGCGATCAGGTTCATTAACTTCCGAGCCGAATGCTCCTGCACTTTTTGCCCAGTTGTTACCGAACGTGTAGCCCAGTTATCATCCTTTTCCACCGCCTGCATGAACTCATCGGTTACGCGCACCGAAAGGTTCGAGTTCTGAAACATTACACTGTCATAGGCCTCATTGTTGTAGGCACCATTGAAACCTGCCTCAATAAGTGCCCTGGCCTTTTTCTCTTCTATTGTTTTGCAGGTTATAAAATCTTCTATATCGGGGTGATTCACTTTCAATGATTGCATTTTTGCGGCACGACGGGTTTTTCCACCTGATTTTATAACCGCTGCTATCTGGTCATAGACTCTCATAAAGCTCAAAGGGCCGGAGGGCTTACCACCACCGGAGAGCTTCTCTTTGCTGCTGCGTAATGTGGATAAATCAGTTCCTGTTCCAGAACCGTGTTTGAATAGCATTGCCTCACTGGCGGCGAGGCGCATTATGTCCTCCATAGAATCTTTAACGGATTGGATAAAGCAGGCCGAGGCCTGGGGATATTCGTAACTATTCTCACATTCGAGGGCCTTTTGCTGTTCGCTGTCCCAGTGGAAATTGTGTTTGCTGCCTGTAATTGAGTATATGTCAAACAATCCAACGTTGAACCAAACAGGTGAGTTAAATGCCCCGAATTGATTGACACAAAGCCAGGCAAGCTCGTTATAAAATACCTCGGCGTCTTCGGCACCGGCAAAATAGCCATCCCTTTTGCCGCGGTCAGCGATAGCTCTGGCAGCACGATGGACAAGCTGCTTTACCGAGTGTTCTCTCTGGCCGGTTTCGATATCGCCATAGAAGTATTTACTTGCCACAACCTTTGTCGCAAGCTGACTCCAGGATACCGGCACTTCAATGTTGTTCTGCTCGAATATCACCTCGCCCTTTTCATTTGTTATTTTCGCTGAGCGAGTTTCCCACTCGAGCTGTTCGAATGGATGGACACCGGCAGTTGAGAAAAAATGTTCCACTGTCAAGCCTGATCGTTTTTGTGCTTCCGTAACGGCACCGCCGGAATCTGTCGGATTCTTAAAAGGGTTTTCAAGGCCAATTTCATAGGTCATTTAAGCGCCTCCATGCGAAAAAAAGGACCACTATATACAGCAGTCAAGCCAGAAATAATACAACATATAGTTAGTTGCAGGATAAATGGTGAGATTAAACACAACTTGAGCAACTGTAAAGGTAAAACTGCCAAAAATTTTTGCCAATTTTCCGGTGTTTTTGTTAGTCCTTATTCTTACAGAGGCTACGAAGAGAATTTTTTTTTGCCGTTGCAAAAGCACGGTTATTCTCGGGCAGTCATACCATTATTTTTCCGGCTGGCAGCCTTACTGATAACAAGTTTGAACGTGGAATTTATAAGGTCCGAGAATGCGTGCCGAAAGATTTTTCACAATAGATGCCTGCGTCAAAAGTATAAAACGACGAAAAAAATGCTTGTTTTTATCCCCTCCCTCACGGTCGGGGCTTGGAATTTCGACTTTTGGCGGCGGCATCATTATAGCTTAATAAAGAATTACCCCCTGGTTATATCACACCCTTTGTAAACCGATAGATTAAGTTAAAGCAAAGCAGGACATAATGCTCTGTCGCAAGTGATTTTAGGAACTGTCATTGCCAGCAACCTGTCCTCCGAAGTTTTAACGAAGGAGGAAGCGGAGCAATCTCAACAGTTCGAACCACCGAGATTGCTTCGGTTACTTCGTTTTCTGGCAATGACATTCATCGAGTTAGCTGTGACAGACCACTATTTGCCTGCCTTGATTACTTTTTCCATCTAAGACGGAAGGGCCGAACGCTTAATACAGATTGTTTGGTATGCTCTAAGAGTTTACGTCAGCGTGAAAAGAGTAGATAAGGAGATAGATAATGGATCAGTCGATTTGCGTTTTGGTAATTGAAGATGAAGCACACATACGGAGGGTTCTGGAATATAACCTGGAATTGGACGGACTTGAAGTTTATTTGGCTGGGGACGGCCCAAGCGGTTTGGAGCTTGCCCGCCAAAAGAGGCCCGAGGTGATTCTGCTGGACTGGATGATGCCTGGTATGGACGGTCTGCAGGTCCTTTCCGAGCTTAAGCAGGACGAGACAACGAAAGACATCCCTGTTTTTATGCTAACTGCCAAGAGCACTCTGGCAGATGTCGGTGAAGCATTATATAAAGGGGCAGATGATTATATCACCAAGCCTTTTGATGCAACCAAGTTAGGTGATATTATCAAGGCAAAATTGGGCAAATATGCGGAGCAGAAAAGCGGGTAAAAAGCCAGCTCCTTTATTTTTTGCCGTCGAGAAATAAAACCCGGCTTCGGAGTGAGGCTGCCTTCGGCAGCGCCAACTGGAGAGATGATAATATGAAGACAGATAATAAGTATAAACAGAAAACTGCTGGAGAGCCTTGATGAAGATAGCAAACAGGCTTAGTTTGTGGTTTTTTATAGTAGCAGCAGTCTTTGTTGGAGTTTCCCTGTTGACTTTTTATATGTCAGCGAAAACCTCTCTGGAAGAAGCTATAAATGATCATTTAAACACAACCGCGCAGTCAAGGACTTACCATATAGAGACATTCCTGAGAGCGAATGAAGAAGCAGCTAAGCAACTATCAAAAAGCATTATCGTTGAACAATTCTTGTTAGCAAGCAAGAAGGATGAAGATTACGACCAGAAGTTAAAGGAAGCTCTGCAAAGATTAGATAGTATG
>JAFGRL010000167.1 GCA_016935195.1 Sedimentisphaerales bacterium | reverse complement strand
TCTATGGAGTCTGGCCGCATATGCGTCGCGCGCATAATCCAGCCACTAAATAGCAGGCCAGTGCAGTCAATATTACAGTGGTAAAGCCTAACGAAATCGCCACAAACGTTCCAAGCACAGCACCTGTTACCGAGGCGAATCCGTTTATGCCCCACGCCCAGGGCACAAGTTGCTCACTGTGTGCGTGAAGCTCTTTGAGTGCTGACGGGAAAGGTATACCCATAAAAAATGCCAGTGGTGCGACAATTACTATGCCTAAGATAAAGCGCAATGGTTGGGAAAAAGCCATAAATAAGTCAAAAAGATAGGCAAGTATAACCAACTCAATTATTCCAGTTATAATGATAGCCAATACTACAAACCATATAACACTTGCAGTTGATATTGTGTGGTCAGCTTTTGGCCTTTTGTTAAAAGAACTTATTAGTTTTCCTCCGATTATAGAGCCCAGGCCCGAGAATATAAGAAAGCCTGTAATAGTGGCTGCAACACCGAAGATAGGATGACCTATCAGCAGTGTCAGTTTTTGGATAAAGCCCATCTCGAGAAACATATATGCCAGCCCAAGACAGAAAAAGTAGATGGCTGTTGCGAATTTATGGGCTTTAGCAGTTCTTATAGGTTTTGCAATTAGTAAAGGAAGCAGAATAAGAATGGCACTTACAATGGCTGACTGTGCCAAAGTTGCTACGAGCAACAAATAATTCCATTGAGAAAAGGTGAGCCACTGGCGCCCCAGAGTTCGAATCATATGCGGCAGGGCTTTCCATTTGAAAAAGTCGAAAAAGTAAGGTCTGTCGTCGGTAGCAGGGCGGATGTTGTAGGCATATTGTTTGTAAAAGGATTCGGCATCATCCAAGAGTATCTGCTGAGCACTTTGGTAGTAAACAGGTTCAGGCAATATATGGTATTGATTGACCTGTCTGGGTTCGATGCCGGGCAGATGTATAAGGTCGAATGAATTTTGTTGTGAGAAGATGTGGGCATTCAAAATTTGCGAATCCGAGAAAGGTTGAACAGAGGCAACTATTGTAGCAGTTGCCCAGCTTCGAATCATTATTATGTGACCAGCCGGTTCGTTGATATCTTCGTGTCGCAGGGCCTCGGCTATGGTTGCAAGCATCTTGAGTGCATCTCTTGGTGGGGTTCTCATTGGTCTGGTGATGCTGAGGATACCATTTGGTTTAAGTTTCACAAAGGCCTGCTCTATGGCTTCGAGGGTATATAAGTGACTTTCATTTAGAGCGTAAACGCCAGCTGCAGAAGCGCTAAATGAGTCTAATAACGAGACGTTTATTATGTCAAAGCGCTCGGTGGTAGTCTGAAGAAAATTTCTGCCTTCAGCTTTAATAATCTCAACATCGCCCCTGACATATAAACCCGATGTAAAGTGATTCAATTCGTTGCGGACTAAATCTATTATCTGCGGATTCATTTCTATTGCGGTAACGTGAGGGACCTTGTGAACAAGAGCGCCAAGTATATCGCTGCCACCGCCGGCACCAATGACACAAACTTCAGGTGCATTTATTAAGTGGTACGCAAGGGCTGAAGTTGTGTGTTTGTAGCAGTCTGCGTCACTTAATCGGCTGAATTTGTTTACGGCAGTTACGCCATCGGCATCGCTGATAATGAGTATCTGCTGAGGTAGTTGACCTTGGTATGAAATGCTAAGACCGGGGAAATAACGAATGCTTGGTGCCCGGATGCAGTCTATGCGTGCTAAGGGGCTGTGTCTGACAGCAATGGTTTCTGAATCCGGCAGGGCCCTGTAATATACGAGGAATTTATTTTGGCAGATTCTGATTTGTGGATTGAGCAGACCCGTGCAGCCAAAGATTAGCAGGCAAAGCATTGCAGCGATAGAAACTCCCCAAACCCAGGTTCGGGACAACTTGGCTGCAACCAGAACCGAAGCGAAAAAACCGGCAATACTGATAACTACAAGCAGCTCTTCAGGAGCGAGCCAGTAAAACATTGCTACGGCAAAAGCTGCACCAAAACCCGAACCGATAAGATTGTAGAAATACAGGCCAAAGGCCCTGTCTGTCCAAACTGAAAAGACCAGCGAGATGAACAGACCTGCAAAAAGAAAAGGGATAAAAAACAACAGGTAGTAAGCTAACAGATAAATAATCTGGCGGCTATCCCAGATTAGCTGCAGCTCATCGAGCGGCACAGTCTGGCTTAATCTAAAGACCGCCGGCACAGATAGTGCCAAGGCAAAGGCAAAAAGACAGAGCATTTTCAGGTGATTTTTTGTGAACCATTTCGCCGCGACAGTTACGATAGTTCCCCCGGCCCCAAAACCCAGCAGGGCGGTACTGATTACCATAAAAGACAGATGATGCCAGTGGCCTATAGATAACGCTCGGACTAAGACAAGCTCCAGTCCTAATGTTGCTGCGGATACCAGAAAAATTGAAAGAGCAATAGCCATATCTAAATTACTCGAACCGAATAATGAATGTTTTTAGATTGCTACAGCCTGCAAAACAGGCTTTGCAACACCAAGTTACACGCCCCGACCGTGAGGGAGGGTGTAATCATCAGTCTTTTCCTTTCAAAAGATCTTTAGAATGATTAATCAGCCGGTGTGCGCAAGGCAGCGAATAAGTTTCCTATAGCTAAACAGCGTGACTATCGATGGAGCCGGGCAGATGGCCGGCAAGCAGATTGCCGATGGGCTTTAGTGTATCGAACTGCATCAGAACAATTCTTATGGTAGCTGTCATCGGCGTAGCTAAAAACATTCCTGCAACGCCCCAGAGCAGGCCCCAAAATGACAGTGCCAGAAGTACAATTACAGGGTGCAGATTCAAACCCTTTCCCATAACTTTCGGCTCGATCACATTTCCAATGATTGTCTGGACCAGCCCCGGCACAGACACAACCAGTACCACAAACCACACATTTTGAAACTGAGCTACCGCAACAGGAATCGGCAGCAGGGTCGATATGATAGAGCCAATCGATGGTATGAAATTTAACAGAAATGCGAGCATTCCAAAAACGCCGGCAAGCTGCAGCCCTACCATTGCCAGAAACCACCAAACAACCAAGCCTGTTACTGCAGAGATAGCTATCTTTGTTCCAATATATCTTCGCACTTTCTGGTCAATATCGGCATAAACACCAGAGCGGATAGCGTGTGGATTTCGGCCGGCTAATAAAAAAGCCACGAAAATCAAAACGAAAAAGAGACTCGATACAAGGCCAAAAACCCTGCTTAATGCATCAGTCACAAACTTGGGGATATTATCTCGCAGGTCCTGAACTATCTTGTCCTGATTCAGGTCAATCCCCCAACTGTCCATCTTTCCAAATATTTTCTCTGCGAGATTAGCGAAACTGTCACTGTATCGCCCGATAGTCGCCACTATAGTCTGAACCGCCAATACTATAAGTACGCAAAGAACCACTATTATAAATAAAACTACCAGCAGAGACAGCGCCACAGCTAAGGCTCTTGGAATTTTCAGACGAATGACCTGAAAGTCCAGAATCGGCGAGACAAGCAGAAATATGAATATAGCCAGAACAAACGGAATCATCACCACGCGGGTATACCGCAATACGACAGCTGCAGCGACTACAGCAACCACTGCAAGCGAACCTTCGATCAGCCACATGTTCTCTTTCTGTATATCAGGCATAAAGTTCCTAAATTATAATCCCGCAGCGAACTTTGGCAAGTTCTTTAGTGATTGAATTTAGCCAGGCTGCTGCGATTCTTCTGAAAGAATATCTGCCAACTTGCTATGTTGCAAAATGCCCTTATTTGGACACCAAATTCCCCGCTTAAATTTTAAGCGAAGATACTATCCGTATAACTTTTTATTTGAAAGGTGTGTTCTGATGATTTATGATGTTTTCTGTTGAATATCGTAATACTACGAGGCTACTTACGCTGTAAGAATTAGTTTATACGCCCAAAAATTAAAATGCAAAATGACAAATAAAAAATCAAAAAGCTATCAGCAACGAGAAAACGTGATAAACCTTTCGCATTTTACTTTGTTTTTTGCTGTTTGCATTTTTATATTTGATGTAGCTATCATAAATGCTTGTATAACAAGGGATTATCCTGGTTGTTAAAATCTATGTGGCGTTGTAGGATTAATTCAGGAACGTAAGCGCATTGCAGCGATAGTACTGTATTTGGTAAATTTTGTGACTATCGCTGATTAAGATTGCTGCGTCGCAGAGCTTATCCCTTCTATAAACTCAGGGCAGGCTCGCTGATGCCCCGGATGGGCAAGTGGTTGGAAACCGCGGGCCAATGTGCGAAGCTGCCGCTGAGATGTTAATGAATAAGCAGACATACTCTGGCAGATGCCTAAAGGTTGATTCGGCCGGGCATAGAGTATAGAGATGCCTCCAGAGACAAGATTAGTAATCACTGAAAAGAGAAATAGGACTTGAGGTGTAGGATGAAACTTGACCCGACAAAAATGAAGGATTGGCAGATTGCAGCTGCTGCCGAGGAACAAATGAAACCTGTCAACCAATTGGCCGACGAAATGGGACTTAAACCTGATGAGCTGTTGCCTATGGGCCGTCAATTGGCCAAGGTTGATTATATGAAGGTGCTCGACCGACTCAAAGATGTCCCAAGCGCCAAATACATTGATGTTACCGCCATCACGCCAACACCATTAGGCGAGGGCAAAACAACCACAGCCATTGGTCTTATCGAAGGCCTGGGCCAGATGGGCAAGCGTGTCGTCGGGGCAATCCGTCAGCCAAGCGGCGGACCCACTTTCAATATCAAAGGTTCAGCCGCCGGTGGAGGACTTGCCCAGTGTATTCCGCTGACGCCGCTGTCAATCCGCCTCACTGGTGATATAGACTCTATTACAAATGCTAACAACCTGGCTATGGTAGCCTTAACTTCGCGTATGCAGCACGAAAGAAACTACGACGATGCCCGCCTGGCCAAAAGCAATATTACAAGACGGCTTGATATCGACCCTGAACGTGTGCAAATGAAGTGGGTTATAGACTTTTGTGCCCAGGCTTTGCGGAACATTACCATTGGCAAAGGTGGGAAAATGGATGGTTACGAAATGGAGTCCGGCTTTGCCATTACCGTCTCGAGTGAGGTAATGGCTATTCTGGCTGTTGCAAAAGATTTGAAGGACATGCGCCAGCGTATGGCCAGAATAGTTGTCGCCTATGATAAAAAAGGCAATGAGGTTACCACTGCCGACCTTGAAGTGGACGGAGCTATGACCGCCTGGATGACCGAGGCTATCAGCCCGAACCTGCTGCAGACTATCGAGGGCCAGCCGGTTTTTGTGCACGCTGGGCCCTTTGCCAATATCGCTATAGGTCAAAGCTCCATCATCGCCGATGAAATCGGCACAAAATTGGGTGATTATCATGTAACCGAAAGCGGCTTTGGAGTCGATACCGGATTCGAGAAATTCTGGAACCTAAAGTGTCGCATATCAGGTTTAACTCCGAATACCGTCGTCATAGTCGCAACCATCCGAGCCTTGAAAATGCATGGCGGCGGACCCACCGTAAAAGCCGGAGTGCCGCTGGCTGAAGAATATATCAGAGAAAACCTAAAATTGTTGGAAAAAGGATGTGAGAACCTTATTGCTCATATCGAAACCGTAAAAAAAAGTGGCGTCCGCCCTGTTGTTTGTATAAACAGCTTCTACAACGATACCAAGGCTGAAATACAGCTTGTGCGTAAAATTGCTGAGCAAAATGGGGCTTTAGCTGCCGTCTCTGACCATTGGCTAACAGGTGGTGAAGGAGCAATTGAACTGGCCGAGGCCGTGATTCAAGCCTGCAACGAAACGAATAGTTTTAAGTTTCTCTATGGGTTAGATACCCCTTTAAGAAAACGAGTTGAGCTGATAGCCAAGGAAGTATATGGAGCAAACGGTGTAACTTACACGGACAAAGCTCTGGAAAAAGTAAAGGCTTTGGAAGCAGACCCAGCCTCAAAGATATTGGGCACCTGTATGGCCAAAACACATCTTAGCTTGTCGCACGACCCGGCCGTAAAGGGCAGGCCTCGAAACTGGGAGCTTCCAATTTGCGATGTTCTTGTTTATAAAGGTGCAGGCTTTATCGTTCCGGTCGCCGGAGCAATTAAGCTGATGCCTGGTACCGCTTCAAATCCGGCCTTTCGCCGTATTGATGTGGATGTGAACACGGGAAAAGTCCAAGGCCTGTTCTAAAATCGAGAATGGATTTTCGTTGCAGGCTCCGGCCGGGCAGCGAAAAAATTGGAGCGGTTGAATAATGCATTGGAAAAAACAGGGATTTGCAAAACTCGTTTCTGGAATATGTAAAGGAGTTGCCTTGTTGAAAACAACTTTTGTCACTGCGAGCGAAGCGAAGCAGTCTCAGATATTGTTACTTTAAGATTGCCACGTCGGCCTTCGGCCTCCTCGCAATGACAAACTTTTCTTAAGTTTTCAACAGAGTATAAAGGAGTAAGATACAATGGCGGCACGAGTTATAGATGGTAAGCAAGTGGCCGCGGCTATGCGGGCTGAAATAAAAGAGGAAGTGGCCAAACTCAAACAAAAAGGTATTTTGCCGGGACTGGGAGTTATCTTGGTCGGCGACGACCCCGCTTCAAGATCTTATGTTACAGCCAAGGAAAAGACCTGTGAAGAAATCGGGATTTACTCCGATGATAACCGCTTGCCTGCTGAAACCTCCCAGAAGCAGCTAATGGCACTGGTCGAAAAAATGAACAAAGACCCGAAAATCCACGGTATTTTAGTTCAACTGCCTTTGCCTAAGCATCTAAATGAGGCCGAGATTCTCCTGGCGATTGACCCCGACAAGGATGTTGATGGATTTCATCCAATGAATGTGGGAAGAATGGTTGTGGGAGAAAAAGGGTTTTTGCCATGCACGCCGCACGGAGTTATTCAACTTCTGATTCGCAGCGGTGTAACAATTGAGGGAGCTAACGTGGTTATTGTTGGCCGAAGTAATATCGTCGGAAAGCCGCTGGCAAATATGCTTATTCAGAAAAAACCCAACAGAAACGCTACTGTTACAATCTGCCATACACGTACCAAAGACCTCGCTCATCAGACAAGACAGGCAGATATCGTCATCGCCGCTGCCGGTCGGCCCAATACTATCACGGTAGATATGATAAAAGAAGCCGCGGTGGTGATTGATGTAGGTGTTAACCGCGTAGAGGACGCAACAAAAAAGAAAGGCTATCGTCTTGTTGGTGATGTGGATTTTGAAAGGGTCAAGGAGAAGGCCTCATTTATCACTCCTGTACCTGGCGGAGTAGGCCCAATGACAATAACTATGCTGCTTTATAACACAGTCGAATCGGCCAAAAGGGCAGCAGGTATCGAAACTAAAGGATAATAGTCGCAGAGACCAGGCCAATTGCATAGATCAAAGGTTCCCTGATACTTTCAGGGAGGTTTAGCAATATGGAGATCGATAAAAAGCGAAATATTGTGTTGATTTATCTGGCACTGGGAGTGGTTGTTTTTCTGGCATATCAGCAGGTGCGTCATAATGAGTTTGTCAATTATGATGATTATGGGTATGTGACTGAAAATCCGCATATCAAGGATGGGATAACACCTCAATCTGTTTACTGGGCTTTGACTGCGAGATATGCTGCTAACTGGCATCCGCTGACCTGGCTTAGCCATATGTTGGATTACAAGCTTTTTGGGCTTAGTTCTTCGTGGCATCATATGATGAGTCTGTTTTTCCACATCGCCAATACTTTGCTGCTGTTTTGGATTTTGAAGAGGATGACCGGCAGGGCCTGGGCGAGTTTATTTGTTGCGGCGGTTTTTGCGCTTCATCCTTTGAATGTTGATTCTTTTGCGTGGGTGTCTGAACGCAAGAATGTTCTGAGCGGCTTTTTCTGGTTTTTGACGATAGCAGCTTACATTCGATATTCCGAGCGTCCGGCGCTGGGCAGGTATCTGGTAGTCGGTGCAGCTCTTTGTCTTGGGCTGATGTCAAAACCGACGGTGGTTGTTTTGCCGTTTGCACTTCTGCTTTTGGATTACTGGCCGCTGGGACGAGTTCAATGGCGAAATAAGTGGGCAGACGAAAATTTAGTATACGAGCAATCAGGAAATCTCAAATGTCCGAAATCTCCTGTCTGGCGTCTGGTTGTTGAAAAAGCTCCCTTTTTTCTTCTGGCAGCGCCGGTGAGTGTGTTTACTATTGCAGCTCAGAAAAGCGTCGGAGCACTCGGGCTAACCCACAAATTATCTTTTTACGTCCGTGCAGTTAACGCTTGTACTTCATATTTCGGCTATATATGCAAAATATTTTATCCACATAATCTGGCGGTGTTGTATCCATATCCGACGGTGCTTCGTGTTGATAAGGCGTTGGTGTTTCTTTTGATAACGGCGTTTATAATCCGTTATGCGAAGGGCCGGGGGTGGTTGGTAATGGGCTGGTTTTGGTATCTTGGGACACTGTTTCCGGTTATCGGCCTGGTGCAGGCCGGCGGCCAGGCTATGGCCGACCGTTATATTTATCTGCCGGGTATCGGGATTTTTATTATTGCTGCCTGGGGTGCCGCTGAGCTTTGTGCAAAGTGGCCTTATCGCAGGATCATACTTGGGGTCTCGGCAACTATAGTGCTGGCTATGCTGTTGATATGCTCGCGGATACAGATAACGTATTGGCGGAATAGCCTGACGCTGTTTGAGCATGCAGTTACGGTAACCAAGAACAATGCCAAGATGCACGAAAATTATGCATATACCCTGCTGGAAGAAGGCAGGCTTGATGAAGCCTATGAGCAGATTTGTAAGACCCTGAGTATTTCCCCAAACCATCTACCAGCCCGTAGGTGTCAGGGAAATATACTGATTAGACAAGGAAAATATGACGCGGCGATTGAGTGTTTCAATCAGATACTAAATGAGGGAACGGACGAACCGGAGGCGGAATACAACAATTTAGGTACAGCGTATCTGCGGCAGGGGAAATATGATATGGCGACCGAATGCTTCAGGAAGGCTTTGAGTATAAGAGAAGATTTTCCCGAAGCTGCTGCTAATTTAAAGATTGCCCTGAAAAGACAGAGCAAACCAAAAGGCGATTAGGCTCTTCAAACAGAATCACAACAGGAAAATTTAGGGTTATTGACCCTTTGTATGTTCTCGGCCATCTTTTAGCAGGCCGGCCGATGTCAGAATCTTCCAGGTGCCTGGAAGGAGTATCGCCGCCAGGGCGATTTTAACGGTATCTCCTGCAATGAACGGATACAGGCCTGTTGTCAGGGCGTTATTTAGACCAGCCAGCACGCAAAGCCAGGCCAGGCCGAATGCGTATATGGTGATATTGCCTAAAGCCATCGTCAAAATAGTTGTGGGGATGTGCCTGTCCCAGCGCTGCTCAGCCAAAAGGCCGGTGATATAAGCCGCAGCAACAAAACCCACTAAGTATCCGCCGGTAGGCCCTAACAGGACGGCCGGGCCGGCTTTTCCCAAAGAAAAAACCGGCAGGCCGGCAAGTCCCTGAGTTAAGTATGCAAGAATACAAAGACTGCCCCGGCGGGCTCCGAATAACATCCCAACCATTAAGACAGCAAAGGTCTGGCCGGTAACAGGGACTGGGCTGATAGGCAGGATTACAGCAACCTGTGCACTTGCTGCAATAAACACCGAGCCTGCAACAATCAAGGCAATATCATAAGCCATCGCCAATTTTTCGCCGCCCGGCCTTAAAACTCCAGCAATAGTCTGATTTACCAAAAGCTTTTCTCCATAAAGATAAATTTACTTTCGTGCTATTATATTGTAGAAAAGTTTTATGTCAAATGTGAAACACCCTCGGCAGTAAAATGATAGTTGTCATTGCACGGGAACGAAGTGACCGAAGCAATCTCACACGCTCGAATAGTTGAGATAAACTATGAAACCGGAGCCTCCGGTATCGGTTATAATTTTACGGGATCGAGTTAGCTTGCAGGGAGTTTGGATTTATTAATGTGAAAAAATTGGCGTAAATGTATTGAAGGTTGGCGGGATTAGCAAAAGGACCCTGGGCGTGGCAATGCAAACCTATTGGTATTGCGTCTGAGAGAATAGGGCCTTTTTACCGCAGGCAGTTTGACGTGCCGTCATTATGATGAGCACGAATAGGAGTGTGGCCAGCCAACTCTAGATACAATCCCGCCCGCCGTGCCGGCGCATCGTCGCGGCAGGCCGTATTTTTTCCTCCGACCCCTCAATTGCTTGCGAAGGGGTGC
>JAFGRL010000166.1 GCA_016935195.1 Sedimentisphaerales bacterium | reverse complement strand
TTCACAGCAGCGGTCTAAGCGCGATAGATGTCATGAGCTCTTGAAGCTCGCGGGATGAATGCGACAGATTGCCGGAAGAAACTCATGCGGCCTTTGACGGAGAAGAGATGACCGCTCTGAAAATTACATAGAACAATTTGATTTTTCAAAAAGTCCTATAAGGCATTTTATAATCAGCGGTTAGGGACGATATGCAAAACAATCTTAAAATCAGACTGTGATTTTCAGGATGTAAAAATAAGTTATGATAAGTACGGCGTCGGCCAGAGCAATTGGGATTAGCCGGGGATATACATTAGAAAAGCCTGTCTTGAAGTACTCATTGCTGACGACGTGGCATAAGTGCAGAGGGCTCATCATCTGCCCCAAATGTCCAAAGCCGTATGCCAGGGTAACATAAGGATACAAAAGACCAGGCTCGGGTAATCCATTAACCATCGCCAAAACTATTGGAAAACTCGTTCCGACAAATCCGATAGCCAGGCCGGTTACCATACCGGCGATAAAAGGCAGCGCCATTACCACCAGAACTACCGGCACATGTAGCTGTAATAATTCATCGGCAATTTGCTGGGCAGCGCCTGTTTGCTGCAGGATATATTGAAAGACCATAACGCTAACGACCAGAGCAATCATTGAAAGGATAAATTTTTGAGCGAAATTCTCAATTAAGGATACACGACTAACATTATTACGTCTTGCCGTCCAGATAATAGAGGCAATAAGACCGAGAGCCAGAGGAAGATATTTTTCTGCGGGTGACTTAAGAGTTTGTATCAGCAGGGGCGAGAGCAAGAGAGCGACGAGGAATTTTGAGGGTATCCAGACTAACAGGATTATCCAGATAGAAGAGATGGCCCCGAAGAATTTTCGTTTTGTTCCTGCCGGAGCGGCTGCGGATTTGATATGCAAATCGGGGTGAGTATTCCAGAAAAGCATCAGGCCTGTGGCGGCCATAAAAATTCCGAGCGGGATCTGGAAAATGGCAAAGAGTCCGTAGGAAAAACCGGTCAGTGTCATGGCAAGCATTACGCCTGGATATAACGGCCAGAAGTGTTCCCAGATATGGCGAAACCAATAGTTAATTGCCGAAAGAACGCTACCTTTTACTTTGCCTGGGCTGGCAGCGCTTTGTACCATCGGGGCCGAAAATAATGCGCCACCCGGCATAGGCAGCAGACCTATCAATGCCGGCAAAACAGCCATCGTTACGGCAGGATGACGAAACAAAAGCTTTGCCAGTGAAACAATCTGCTCGAATTGTCCGGTTTGGCGCATAATCGCCGAGAGAGCAAGAATCAAAGTCATGACAAATATCAGACTAATTGTTCTTGGCTGGATAGTGGCCAGAGAAATGCTGCGAGTGATATCCCCTGCACTCATATCAAACATCGCTGCCAGAATAATCGAACCAATTACGATGGCAAATGCCAGAGGAACCTTTAGCCTCGCTAAAAACAGGATTAGCACAAAAACAAATAAGGTGTACAGCAGTGCATTCATTTATTGCTTGGGTAAAAGAGGAATAATTCAATCGCTCTGAAGGCACAAAAAAGCGGGTGAAGGGAATCGAACCCTCGTGACCAGCTTGGAAGGCTGGAGCTTTACCACTAAGCTACACCCGCACATTAATTTCTGATTAGCTTAGCGTAATGATGTCCTGCAAAAAGTCAAGCTAATTGTTCACAGATAACCATCCCGAGGATTGTAGGATGCTTGTAGATGATAAACGTTGTAAAGCTGATGGGAAATCTACAGCCTAAAAAAACGAAGACATTATTTTTTTAAGTGCAAATATTACATAGCTGCGCGAACCTGTGCGCCTATTTGTGCCCTTAACGAAGAAGGTCCTATAAACCGGTAAGGCCGATAATTTTTCAAGTCAAAGCTTGCCGGTGTATTCAGACCACAATGTGTTGAAGTAAATATTTTCTTTAACGACTGTGTTGCAAATATTGGAAAATTTAAGCAGTTGGGCATAAAACACGTCACTGTGCGCATAATTTTTCTTGTGTTTGATATTTTCAAGAGTATACTTTATATGTAAAGGAGGGTGCCTTGATTCAGGCTTTATCCTGTTTTTTTCAGTAGTATGGTGTTGTGCTGGCTGTTTATGCTGGATATGTCTGCACAAGCGTCTAATGAATGGTGAGAAGTAAAGAGAAGAAAAATGAAACCATCACAAATTCCTCCAACTGAAATATCCAAATCCAAATCCAAAGCCAATCTCCTTTTTGGCGAACTTCTTGTATCCAAGGGGCTGCTTTCACGCCGGGAGTTGATAGAAGCCTTAAATGAACAGCGTCTCAATGGCGGCAGGCTCGGCGAAGTGCTTATGCGTCTAAGTCTTCTCAGCGGCCGGGATGTTACTGAGGCCCTGGCTGACCATCTCTCGATGGAGTGCATAAGATTTGATGACCTGGCAAAAATAGATATGAATGCCGCGCGCAGCCTGCCGGAGAGTATTGCCAAGCGTTTCAATGTTGCTGCCATCGGCGAGATAGATGGTAAAGTTATTATTGCGATGGCTGACCCTCTTAATGTTATTGCTATAGATACAATAACCCTGAAACTAAATCGCCAGCTAAAGGTAGTCATCAGCTCCCAGGAGGAAATACGTCGTGCAATAGAGGTGATTTATCACGGCTCCGATGTTGAAGAGCAGCAGCTTCGGGATCTGGTGGACCTTGAAGTGAATACAGAAAAAGAGACAGAAAAGGCGTTTAAAGAAGATTTAACTGAGGCTCAAATAATCAGTGAAGAGGCGGCAATAAAGGCGCCTGTTATTCAGTTTGTGGATTTGCTTTTGAGCCAGGCAATCAAGAGCAGAGCAAGCGATGTCCATATTGAGCCTCAGGAGAAGTCGATGACGATTCGTATGCGAATCGATGGAGTACTGTGTGATATGGTTCCGCCGGCAAGAAAGATGCAGGCTGCGGTTGTTGCAAGGATAAAAATTCTGTCAAAGATGGACATTGCCGAACGAAGACTGCCGCAGGACGGCCGATTCAAAATAAAAGCTTCTGGCAGGGATATCGACGTGCGTGTGTCGGCGATTCCCACTATATATGGCGAGAAAATTGTTATGCGAATCCTCGATGCCTCGGCAGTAAACCACAACTTGGATATGTTAGGTTTTGAGCCCGAGCTTCTAAAAGATTTTAAGACAATTTTGTCTCAGCCCTATGGTATTATAATAGTTACCGGCCCAACCGGCAGCGGTAAGAGTACAACCCTCTATTCAGCGTTAAACTACTTAAGGGACCCTCGTAAGAATATTACGACAGTTGAGGACCCCGTTGAGTATCGACTTGCTGGTATAAACCAGATTCAGGTCAAGCCGGAGATTGAGCTGGATTTTGCCAAGTCTCTTCGTGCGATTTTACGGCAGGACCCCGACATTGTTCTGATAGGTGAAATCAGAGACAAAGAAACAGTAGAAATTGCGATAAAGGCATCTTTAACCGGCCATCTTGTTTTGAGCACATTCCATACCAACGATGCACCCAGTGCCATCAGCAGATTGGTGTATATGGGTATTGAGCCTTATCTATTGGCCTCGACGCTTAATCTTGTGATAGCTCAGCGATTAGTTCGAAAGATATGCGACCGCTGTAAGAAGCCGGTGGAGCTTAGTGAGCAGGTTTTACAGCGTCTAAAGATTTCTCCGGAAAAGGCCAGGGAAACGACTTTCTACCAGGGCCAAGGTTGCAAGGCCTGTGGTGGATCCGGCTATTCAGGCAGGCTTCCTGTATTTGAGTTTTTGGCAATTGACAATGATATTCGTCAGATGCTAATTGAGGGAGCCAGCGAAGTGCAGGTAAGAGCAGCGGCACGTAAGAAAGGCTACGGCGGACTTATGGACAGCGGTGTCAATAAGATTATGCAGGGCCTTACTACGGCAGAAGAGGTTCTAAGCGTTACGTTTATGGAAGATATCAGGCTCTAACAAAGGCAGCAGCGGGACTCTGGTGTGATTGGCGGTTAGTTCGGCTTTGATAACAGATAACATATCTTTGGTTTTTTACTAAACTTGTGGCCCCGGCAAGGCCGATAACATTAGAGCGGCAAATAATTTAGGCTGAGTTTTTGCGATTTGAAGCGAAGTGTCTATTATTACTGTCAGGTAAAGGTGAGCGAATTAGTTTTCGGTAAGTCTGAGAGCTTGTGAAAAGTTTTAAGTATATAGCACGAGGCTTTACGGGGGAGCGAAAGGAAGGACTGCACCAGGGGACTAGTTCAGCAGATGTAGTTACCTGGCTGCGCGACCAGGGTTTAACCGCCATCTCTGTGGAGGAGATTATTGCGGGAGTCAAGAAGACCCGGCGGACGCCGCGCCGGAAACGCATCAAATCAGCAGATATGGCAGCGTTGTGCTGGCAGCTTACGACGATGGTCGAAGGCGGAATTCCGATTACCACAGCTATGGAGACTATCGCCGAAGAGATTGAGAACCTTCAGCTTCAGGATGTTTTAACACAAGTTTATAAGAGCATGCACAAGGGTGAGACGTTCTCGGAAAGTATTTCGATGTTTCCAAGGGTTTTCAATCGGCTCAGCCGTTCGCTGATTTTAGCCGGAGAGACCGGAGGAAGTCTGCCGACTTCCCTGCACAGACTTGCTGAGTATTACGAGAACCGTGATAAGCTCGCCAGAAAAGTAAAGGGAGCTATGGCTTATCCAATTTTTGTGTTAGGCTTTATTGTTCTGATAGTAGTATTTATAATGGCGTTTATCATTCCAAGATTTAGAGTTATCTTTGACCAGATAGGGAGCAGGCTTCCCGCTTTTACCGTTGGTTTTATCGGAGTATATGATGTTATTTGTGCAAACCTGATTTACATAATCGGTGCTTTATTGCTGCTGACGGTTGCATTGGTGCTGATATATACGAAAACCAAAAAAGGCCATTATGCGTTTAGTAAAATGGCGCTGCGGATTCCGATAATTGGCGGTGTTTTGTCCCAGGCCTTTCTTGTAACTTTCTGCAGGACGATGTCGACTCTTCTGGCTGCGGGAGTGTCTGTCCTGGAAGTATTCGATATTCTTGGAGCAATGGCAAATAATGATGTTATAGAAGAGGCGATAGTACACACCAGAGAGCACATTGTGGCCGGTTCCAATATATCTTTGAGTATGGCTGCGGCAGGATTTTTCCCGAATATGGTTGTAAAAATGGTACAGGTGGGTGAGGAAAGTGGCTCGATGACACCTGTTTTAGAACGCACGGCCGACTATTATGAAAGAAAGGTTGACTCGACTATCACAACCCTAACACGGATGCTTGAGCCGATAATGATTATAACGGTAGGAGCGATCGTATTGGTTGTGGTTCTCGCATTGTATCTGCCTATCTTTAGTATGTCCGATATATCAAGGTAATAAGGCTGAATGGGCCGATTGACGTGTTGATAATTTTGGGGGGTGCTTATTGAAAAACATTGTATGAGAACCAAGGAGACACAAGTAAAGTCAGGAGGAAATCCGGTCGATTGTCTGGATTTGTACAGTAAGGTGAAATGGAACAGAACAGTGGTATTTTTTAGGAGATAAGAAATGAGAAGTAGAAAAGGTTTCACACTGATAGAGCTTATGGTGGTTGTGCTGATAGTGGGAATCCTTGCTGCAGTGGCTATTCCTCTTATGAGAGGAAAGATTGATGCAGCCAAGTGGTCGGAAGCCCAGGCTGGAGGCGGCAGTATTGCTACCGGGATTCGTGCTTATGCAGCTGAAAAAGGAATTAGTGGTTTTGACGCTACTGAGGTTAATGGTTCACTGACTGCAGGTAACCAATACCTCGGATTTGCTGATGGCGACCTTGATGGAACATATTTTTCAGATGCATGCTATGTAGTTTCCGGTGCTACTTATACTTCTTCGGGACTTAGTTTCGTAGTAACGATAACAGCTGGGGCTGTCGAGGGCGGCAGGGATGCGCCAGGTACACCTGCAACAAAAACGCTAACAGTAACTAATAGTGGTCCTGCAACGTGGAGTTAGTCAAAGCGTGAGCCAAAGAAATTAATTTTACGATTTGCAAGTGAATTTAAAAAATGTATGGTAAGCGCCTAAGATTTCGTGGCGGTTTTACATTAGTAGAAGTTGCGGTGGCTATGGTCGTTTTGATCATAGCCACTCTTGGTGGTTTGGCATATTGATCTTTCTTTTTTTTTATATTTAACAGGCCTTTCGTGTTATAATAAATGATGACTATGAAACCGGATATTAACAGTCAAGTGCGAGAGAAGGGGCTGACCCTTATTGAGGTCATGGTAGCTATAGTCCTAATTGTCGTTGCCGTGATAGGTGCGGCAGGCTTTCGATATTACTGCGCTTTGGATGCAAAAAAGGCTGATGTTGAAATGACAGCAGCGAGACTTGGGATGTTGCTTCTTGAGGATTGGAAATGTTCGGCCAGTTCATCAAGTTACGATCCTGTCTCACAATTTAACGCTAAGCTGAATATATCGTCTGTTTCGACAGGTATAGTTGTGCAACCAGCAGGATTTAATTTGCTGGGCGTATATTCAATCAGCGAGCAAAATGTAGGCGTGAATTACGGCGCTGCTTTGTCATATACAATTGTGGATTTGACGGAGCCGGATATGTATCCAATATCGGTAAAAGTACTGAACGCCACAGTTGGCTGGCCGGTCGGTAGTCAAACGGGCCCTACATCAAGCAACGTGCGTTCGGTAAGTCTGAGTACGTATGCCGATTAATTTTAGTAAAGGGTGGTCAGAAGATGCGGCCGCAAAGAAGCGTAAACCAATATGCCTTTACCATTACAGAGCTAATGGTAACTATCGTAATTGCGAGTATTGTTATACTCGGTATGGGTTTTGTGCTGGCAGATGGGTATAGGGGCTGGCAAAGGATGTACAACCGTGTTCACGGTGATGTGGTTAACGACGCTTACGTGACCAGGCTTACCTTTGATAGAATTGTTCGCAAGTCAAGTATAACAAAGACAATCGGCCCAACCGTCCCTGACAGTTCGATTACTCTTTTTTATTATTCGACTATAGGTTCAGCTAACTTAGATAAATACGCAACTTTTTACCAAAGTGGCAATCAGTTACTACTGGATTACGGCGATTACGATGAGGGTACCGGTACTACGCCTTTGAGCACACAGACGCTTGCTAACAATGTGCAGTCTGTAAGCTTTTGGGTTCCAACAGGGGGAGTTTCTGTCTGTATGGTTATGACGCTTGACGACGGCACATATGCAAGGACCATAACAAACACTGCTGTCAGGCATAATGAGTAATTGGACGTGAATGAGTTCGCGAGAGTTGTGAATAAACGAGGGATGCGATATTCGTGCGTGTGAGGAGTCAAAAGGATGGATACTGTCAAAGTAAGGGGTAAGGTAGACAAAAGAGGCTCTGTTCTACCACTGGCGGTACTTATAGTAGTACTGCTGGTTTTAATTGGGCTTGCCCTGATTAGGCTGGGTTTGAATGCTCGAATGCAGACAGTGCGTATGACCCTCGGCATATCTGCTCGAAGCGCAGCCGATGCCGGTTTGGCAGAGGCTGTAGGTCTGATGAGGGAGAAACTTGAGGCCGAGCTGGTTTGGAATCAGAGCATTTTTCCCTATACGGCAAGTCAGATGTCTCTGGCAGGCAATCCGTATGGCAATGCCAAATACGACTTTACGATTACTGGTGATCCAAACAGTGCCTTTATCATTAGCTCGACGGGTAATGCCAGTACTATTAATAAGACAGTATACTGCCGGCTGGGACTTGGATCTCTGCGCTTCGGGATAGCTGTCAAAGACCGTCTGAATGTTAATGCCTGGACGAACTTTGGCACAGTCCCATCGCCAGATGGTGATTTTAGGATTCAGACCAACAGTACCGCAGATGGTGCAATTCAGCTAAAAGCCAACGTTGTAGTGCCGGGAGATGTGGTCGTGGGCCCCGGCAGTGACCCGAGTAAAGTTGTAGGCCAAAAGCAGTCGACTACAATTCTTGGCGATACTTATGCTGCCCTAAATCCGATTGACTTTCCATCAATAACCGTGCCGCCCGAGTTAGTTGCGCTTCCGCCTACCTCTTATACACATAACCCAAGCGGCCTGACAGGGGATATTAAATTCAATACGTGGGCACTTGCCAACGGGAAATTGCAGGAGATAACAGGCCAGTGCCGGATTTTCGTTGTCGGAGATATGACAATGAACAACGGGGCGGAAATCCTAATCGATCCAGGAGCATCTTTGACCTTATATCTTAATGGGCAGCTCGAAGACAAAAATTCATCCGGCATAACAAACGCAACCAATGACTCCACAAAATTTACGCTCTACGGGACAGATAACTGTGTGAAGGTTGACTTAAAGGCCAAGTCCGATTTCTATGGCTCCATATATACTCCAAATGCTGATTTAACTCTGTTTAATGGGGGAGATGTGGTTGGAGCAATAGCGGGCTGTACAAATCTGGTTATCAAGAACTCCGGCTCTTTCTATTTCGATACGCGACTTTTAACGGTCTGGGTTGATGACCCTCTGGCGTACTTTGTGATTGAGCGCTGGTGGGAGATTTAACAGGTTTAAAAGCTCATCCTGCCGAAAGGGGGAGGATATAGTGTTTTTCAGTTGAGCTACACAAGGGGGGAAATTGGCATTTCATAATCATAATTTTTCGTAAGCAACATCATTGTTTCGGATTATAGGACGTGGTAGCGTAATATTCTATGGATAAGGCTTCTTAAGAGAAAGAAAGGTTATTCCAGTTAAAACGGCTGCCGGATTGTGCCGATTTTACCAGTTGATTACCGTGTTCTAAGGTACGGGAATTAGCTATGCTTAAAAGATTAAACAAATGCTCAGGGGGCGTCACGCTTATTGAAATAATGGCATCGATTGCAGTTTTGTGCGTGGCGGTCGTTGGGACTGGTGGCTACCGATATTACTCTGCTTTGGATGCAAAAAAGGCCTCTATGCAGATAACCGCTGCAAGGGCAGGGCTGCTATTGTGTGAGAATTGGCGGGGGCTTTCCGGCTCAGAAAGCTACGACCCAACTAAACATTTAAGCTCGGATATGAAAATCACGTCATTATCAGGTTCGGCCGCAGTTGCTTATGCTTCGGCTAAGAGTTTTAGGCTGCTGGGTGGCTATAAGATTGAGATTAATGATGCGGATTATTATGCCGTTTTAATGTGGAATGATGTCAGCCCCGGGCTGCGGGCATTAACAGTCGTCGTTGGGTGTATGGCCGGTGGGAAGGAAATCACAACTATCGCTGATACCTCGCAACTTCAACTTTTCGAGTTAACAACCTACGCCTGTACGGGATAATGGCAATGGACAGAAGAAAACATATAAGACAAAAAGGTCTGACGCTTACCGAGCTTATGATAGCTATAGTAGTTGGGATGATAGTAATAATAGCTGTTGCGGTTATGCTCGTAGATGGCCAAAGAGGCTGGAACTCGATGTACGAACGCGTCTGGGGAGATGTGGAAACCGGGGGCCATATTGCAAGAAAGACATTTGATTCTGTTATTCGAAAGGCAAGCCGGGAAAGCTTCCTTTTGGGTGATTCCGGAGACTGGATTGAGATTTATTACTATTCCACTGACGATGCTGCGGTGGTTGACCGATATGCAAGTTTTTATTGTTCAGACGGAGATTTAAATCTTGAGTACGGAAACTTAAACCCCAGAGAGACGCTTAGCGTCCAGACTGTCTGTGGCAATGTATCTGACTGTGTATTCAAGAGAGCAGGTCGATCGGCTCAAATGATACTGACGTTGGACGATGATTCTCGTACATCAACTACTACGGTTTCAGCCGTTTTGCATAACGAGTAAAGACAGCTAATCAAGAACATAAGATGAATATGATATTAACAAAAAAAAGAAAAGGCTCAGCAATTGTTCTGGTTGTTCTTGCGGTTGTGATTTTATCTACTATGGGAATAGGGCTACTAAAGCTTTCTCAGGACAGCCGCATATTTGCAATCAGAAATACGCAGGGAATTAAAGCTCGATGTGCCGCCGATGCTGGCTTGGCAAAGGCAGTCTTTGAAATGAACGAGAAACTGCAAACCAAGCCCTGGGATGACAGTATACTGCCGAAAGCTTCGGGCCAGGCCTTGCCCAATACAGCCGCTACCTTCGGTTACGAAGTGACATTAGGGGATGATATTGGTGACGGGATTTATACGATTGAATCGACGGGAATATATGTACAAGCTACCAAGAAGACTTATGCAACCATAGACCTGGTGGGGATATTCGATCATGCCATTTTAACACGCGAGATGTTAACAATGAAAGCTGGGACGTTGATTGACGGGTATAACTCTTCTGATGCGGGCGATACAGATGTCGAATTGAAAATTGGAACTATTAGTATTCTGCCTGACCAATTAATACTAAATAGCGGGATAGTTGTAGATGGCGATGTGTTCGTAGGCGTCGATGGCATAGTCGATGTTGTCATAAAAGATTTGGGAGCTGATACCGGCATGAGGACTTCGTTGACTGAGGAGCCTTTTTGCCCGGTTATAAGTCCACCGGCACTGAGCAACAAAGGCAAGATAGATGTTAAAGGAACAACTGAGACGATGGGGCCGAGTGACAGTGGAAAATATTCGGAACTAAAAGTTGCGGACAAGGGCAAAGACAATCCTGGTATAGTTGAGATAGATGGTGGCGAAGTTGTGCTGCATATTACCGGTGATATTGATATGGGTACGCGATGTGAGATTAAAATCAAGCCGGACTCGTCTCTTATTATTTATGTGGATGGAGACGTGCAGGCTGGCAACTCCGACGGTTTTAATAACGAAACCTGTATCCCTTCAAGTCTGAAAATCTACGGCAATGCAGCAGGGTCACAGAGATTCGATATCAAAGCCAAAAGCAATGTTTTTGGTGCATTGTATGCCCCTCAAGCTGACATAATCCTTCGTGCCCAGGGAGATGTATATGGGGCTGTTACTGCGAATAGTTTCGAGATGAAAAGCGGTAACAATTTCTACTATGATGAAGCGCTTAGAAACGTAGATTTAGACGATGAAGGCGTGCGATTTGTGATTAAGCGCTGGCGCGAGGAATAAACATCTGAACCGAAAGGATAACCGGCGAGATCTATAGGGGTGTCCACATCTTTATTAAAAATCCGCACAAGGGTATTCTATTCAAATTACATCTGGGCCAAGGTAAAATACATCTCAGGGCTGGCAGTCATGATTATAGGGCCTGATATGGCTTATGACGAAAGCCGGTTTTTTTGTCATTTCGTAAATTGTTCATAACTTCCATTTAACCTGCCTATTGACACAAAGTTATTATTAGCGGACAGTCTATGAGTAGATTATAGGACCTGATTTGAAAAGTTCGTTCCAGTGTACTTTAATGCCTTAAAGTGCGGATTTCCAGATAAGATATAGGCGGCTTTAAGCCGATAAAAAAATGTGGACAATATGAAGGGCTACCCATATCATAAAAATACGTTGATGCAAGCAGGAGCGTCTTATTGCCAAAGGGCTAAGTGAGGGAATTTAGCTTGTCGCTGAAAGAATTATTCAAGGTCAACAAGGATGAGGTTTTTGGTCTGGACATTGGCACAAATGCTGTCAAGATGGTTCAGATTTGCAAAGAGGGATCAAGCTATGTTTTGACAGCAGCCGGCATATGTGAAATCCCGGCTGTTACAGGAAACAACAAGCAGGAAAACGGCCAAAACGTTGTCAGAGCAATTCGGGACTGTTTGCAGATGTCAGGCACTGATGCACGGTTTGCAACCTGCGGTGTATGCGGACCTGAAGTTGCGGTTCGGCGGTTTCAGTTTCCATCATTACCTGCCGGGGAATTAGAGGGGGCGATATTGCTCGAGGCCTCCCAGGTGTGCCCCTTCAATATAAATGAGGGTTCAGTTGACTATCAAATTGCGCCCAACGGTGATGATGAGAATGTCAGCGGCGTATTAGTGGCTACTACCAGCAAGTTGATTGCAAGAAAACAAGGTTTGGCAAAGAGTGCCTCACTTGACTGTGCTTTGATGGATGTGGATGGGCTGGCACTTCTGAATTGTTTTAATACATTTACTTCCAAAACTAATACCAAGGAAGTTAAGAATCGGCACAAACCTCTTGCTGTGGGCCGAACATTTGCTGTTCTCAATGTTGGATATTCGTTTTCTACTCTTGCAATAATAAGTGAGAACGGCTTACCGTTTGTTCGAGACATACCGTATGGAGGCAGGGGAATTGTTGAACATATCGCATCGGACCGCAGTATCTCCAGTGAACGAGTTAATCGCTACCTTAAGGATATCAGCAGTTCAAGGGATGGCCAATTTGAAATTAGTGATGCTTTTGGCAATGCCTCTCGAAGATTGATTGACGATGTTTCAGAAACTCTTCGGTTCTACAGCGCACAGGAGAAATCATCCTTGATAGACAAGTTATTTGTCTGCGGCGGCTTTTCTCTGGTCGGTGGATTTGTGGAGTTTTTAGATGAACAGCTTCCAACGGGGGCTGTTTTGTGGAATCCGTTCGAAGCAATTCGCTGCAGGGCCGATGAACAATGTGAATTACTTGTACGCCAAAAAGGTTCTGTATTAGCTGTGGCAGCAGGTCTTGCATTAAGGACAATTTGAGATGTTTACAATAGATTTGCTAAAGGGAGAGGGAATTCCCGTAAGAAGCGGGCCCGGAGGTGTTATCATTGCTGTGGTGGCCTTTGTGGTGCCGGTGATAACTGTTTTGGCAGTATTTAGTCTTTACGTCAGCAATAAAATATACATATCTGCACAGCACCGTGCAGTAACAAGCCTGCAGGGCAAAATCGAAAAGCTGTCAGATGCCTTAGAATTACAGAAAGCCTTCGAAGAGGAGAAGGAAAACATTAATTGCTGCCTTTCGGAAGCAGCTTCAACAATTGGCAGGCACACCCAGTGGTCGGAAGTTTTGATTGCGGTTGCTAAGAATATACCTGATACAGTGAGGCTGACAAGCCTTAATGTGAAAGAAAGTTTCGTCACAAAGAAGGTTGCCAGGAAAGATAATCCTGAGAAGACGGTTGATGTAACCGTACCGATGAGAATTCTTGAGATGACCGTGAGTGGAAAGCCGAATTATAACAATGACAGGGCTGTTAGGGACTTTAGAGATCGTCTGCTCATCTGCGAATTGCTTAAGCCTAAACTGAAAGAGATAACGGTAGCTAAAGGGGTTGAGGAATTCGGGAATGAGGATATTGTCAGCTATGACATGTCCTGCATCTTCAAGGAAGGCACTTAAAACTGTTATGAAATCTTCTTATAAAAGATATCTTTCTATAGTGGCTTTAATATGGGCTGGATTTTTCGTGCTGCTTATGATTTTCTACGTCCTTATATTGGGGCCGCAGATAAAAAGTAAAAAAAAGCTTGAGAGGCAGTTTGCTGACAAGCAGCGTACATACAACATTGTGATCAAGGCTGCCCAGGCAGAAACCAGGGCACAATTGAATAGACAGATCGAAACGTTGCGCAGTAAATTAAGGAACTTTGTTATTAATCCAGGGGAATCAGCAGACCTTATATTCGATATCAGCCAGATCGCCAAGGAAAAGAAGCTTGGTTCAATCAGTATAAAGGAGAAAAAAGGATACCGCACGAGGGATAAAAAACAGGATCAATATATTTCGGAAAACCGGATTGATGTCAGCTTTACGTCGGATTTTCTTGGATTTGCGACATTTTTGAATATGCTTGAAAGGCACAGGCCTGTGGTTTTTGTGGATGATTTTGAGATAAATCGCTCTGAGCAGAAAGATACGGGTCATGAGGTGAATATGAACCTGTCGGTTTTTGTAAGAGAGCAGCGAAATATATGAAAGGGCAGCCATTGCGCAGCGTCGCCTGCAAAAAAAACACAAATTTCACCAGACAAATAAAGCATTGATGCAGAAAGATTATAGCGGATAGTAATGAGAACGATTGCGATTGCAAATCAGAAAGGCGGCTGTGGAAAAACTACCACTGCGGTTAATCTGGCTGCCGGTTGTGCTATGTTAGGCAAACAGGTACTGCTGGTTGACCTTGACCCCCAGGCTCATGCGACTTTAGGGCTTGGCATCAACCCCGATACTATCGATAAGACTATCTATGATGCACTTACAAATGCTCAGATTCCAATGTCCCGGGTGGTGGTCAGTACAGCCGTCAAAGGACTTAACCTGGCTCCGAGCAACATTCTGCTTTCTGGTGTGGAGTTTGAATTGGCGACACTGTATGGCAGGGAACATGTTCTCGGCCAGCAGCTAAATAGTATAAATAACGTATATGATGTGTGTGTGATAGACTGCTCTCCCTCCCTGAGTCTGCTTACATTGAATGCTCTTGTCGCAGGTACGGATGTGGTAATACCTGTCCAGACACAATATTATGCGATCGAAGGTTTAAGGCAGTTGCTCGAGACGGTCGAAATTGTGAAAGACCGGTTTAATGAGAATCTTAAGATTCTGGGTGTATTGTTAACCTTTGTGGAAAGCAGAACAACCTTGAGCAAACAGGTCCAACGGCAGATGAGAGAGTTTTTTGGCAGCTTGATATTTGATACTGTTATTCACCGAACGGTAAGGCTTGCTGAGGCTCCAAGTGCGGGTGAACCTGTAATGGTATATGCACCCAAGAGCAGGGGATCTTTGGAATATATGGCTTTAGCTGAGGAGATAAGCGATAGCCGGGGATCGGGCAGTCCAACGGTTAATCTCAAGACACTTGCTAATGAGGTGAAGGATGGCTAAGCGCAGGGCAGGGCTGCACAAAGAAATTGCGTCGATATTCGATGGTGTTCCTGTCGAGAAGAAGCGTGGAACTCAACGGAGTACTCAGCAGGATACGTTAGCCCGTTCCGGCCTGGCAGCACCGAGAGTTCCGGCGCCGGGGCTGCAAATGGCCCCGGAGCAGAAGCAAGTCAAGCAACCTCGCCCTGCAGTGCCCAAGACTGCCCCAAAAGCTGCCACCAGAAAGCCGAAAGTTAAGGTCAGCAGAAAACCAGGCAGGCCGATTCAATTACAACAATTCTGGCAGAAGATAACCAGTAAAATAGCTGCCAAAACGGCAGTTCTTAGCACGACAAGACAAAAGGTGATGTTCTTTCTGATTCCTGTACTTGCTGTTGTTATGATTTTACTTTTTATAAGGGCTTTAGGTGGTTTCAAGGTAAAGAAACCCATGGCCGAAAGTTTGGGTCAGCAGAAGGTTCAGAGTAACAGCAGCGAAAAAATCAACTGGGAGATTCCACCACTATATCCAGCGACGCTTCGAGATCCTATGAAGTATGGCACAGC
This sequence comes from Sedimentisphaerales bacterium, assembly GCA_016935195.1. GTDB lineage: Bacteria > Planctomycetota > Phycisphaerae > Sedimentisphaerales > Anaerobacaceae > JAFGRL01. The sequence goes on along the minus strand of JAFGRL010000166.1, from coordinate 14,356 downwards.
AGCAGCTCAGATGGAGCTTGGCGGATTAACAGTGAAAGGAATAGTTTACAGCGAAGACGAACCTTCGGCAGTTATCAGTAATCAGGTAGTTCGTGAGGGTGAAGAGATATTCGGTGCAAAAGTTACTAAAATAAACAAAGATAGTGTTGAGTTTGAAATGAATGGTAAGAAGTGGACGCAGAAAGTCCAGCGGTAAATGGCAGAAAGACTCTTTACTCAAAAGCATGATTTAGGAAAGGGACTGTTATGGAAAACTCTAAAGCAAAAACTAAAGGATTATGGCTGTTGATTGTTGCATCGATTGTCTTGGTATGCTGCACAGGAGCTTTTGCAGATAACGAAGACAAGAAAGCCGAAGAGAAGGAGGTTCTAACGGATCTTGAAGTAAGGATGCAAAAACGAATAAGCGTCGATTTTGTTAATACACCCATAGACGATGTAATCAGAATCATGGCCGACCAGGCCGATGTGGACATTATCAAAAGTCCAAAAGTTATCGGCAATGTTACTGCAAAGTTGACCGACGTTCCACTACAGGAGGCACTTAACAATATACTTGCAGCACACGGATACGATTACGTCCCCACGGAGAATATGATAAGAATTGCACCGATAGGTGAAATTGCAGAAAAGGCCGAGAGATTAGTCAGCAAGGTTTACCGGATTACTTACGCTGATGTGACGCAGCTGGAAAAGGGCTTAATGAGATTCATATCGAAAAGAGGTTCGATATCCTCGAATCCGGGAACAAGCAATCTGATTATCACCGAAACAGAGGCAAAGATAAAAACTATAGATACCTTCATAGAAGAGGTCGACAGGAGAACTCCGCAGATACTGGTCGAAGCAAGGATATATGATATATCTACGACCGACGAGCTTGATTTGGGTCTTGAATGGTATGCCGGGCGCAAGACAGATTATAGTGGAACCGACGGTGAGTCTTCCGTTACAAGCTTAGGCGTTGATCCTTCGGGCAGGACGAACTCATTTATTACCGGTGCATTTGACTCGGCAATTACGAAGACACCCAAGACAGAGGGCCTGCTTCGTTTTGGAGTTCTCAACGACAGTATTGACATTGATATGATGTTGACAGCCAATAAGGAAAAGATTTGTGCAAAGCTCCTTGCAAGTCCGAGGGTACTCGTGCTTGATAATGAACCGGCAGAATTCAAGATTGTGTCGGAAATTCCATTCCAGGAACTGACGCAAACAACCGGCGGCGGCAACATCGGGACAACGGAGTTTAAGGAAGTTGGGGTTGAACTTGTTGTTACACCGCACGTGGCTCGTGAAGGTATGATACGAATGCATCTTAAGCCTAAATTCAGTGTCCAGACCGATACAGTTTCAATAATAATACCACAGTCTGGGGGGACTTCGATTACAAGCCCACAGCCTGTAGTTGACAAGCGCGAGACAGATACGATAGTATTGGTCAGGGACGGACAGACCGCAGTTCTTGGTGGCCTGCGAAAGCAGGACGTCTCCCAGGAGCAGAGCAAAGTACCATTGCTTGGTGACATACCAATTATAGGTTTATTGTTTAAATTTGAAGGTGAGAAAGTTATAAATAGTGAGTTGGTGGTATTTGTTACCCCCAGAATTGTTTTGGAGCCTACGTTGTCGCCTGCCGAGAAACTTCAATATAACACAACGGATATTGAGCCGGTAGCAGAGTGTGCTCCACCAAAATGCACTGCTGAAGAGTAAGGGTCCACAAAACGCCTTTTATTGTCTTTTGGGATTCCTAATCGGTTGATGATTTTTCAGCGTTTCTTTACGGCTGCTTGGGTCAAAATGACCTAAGCAGCCGTTTTCTTCTATGAGCTCCTGTTTTATAATGGTGTACTTTTACCGAGAGTTTTTTTAGTTGGCATTATGAAAGGGCCGAATATATTTCTTAGCGGACGGACGGCAAGGGCTACAACATAAGCAGTTGGCATATCTTTTTTTGATCTCAGCTTTTTGCGGAGTATAAAGGGTGGCACAAATAGCATTGCAGAAACGGCAAAAAGAACGGAATATCCTCCTTGCAGGCTACCTGCCGTTGGGGCTGATTGAAGATGCTCCCATATATGCAGAAAAAATCCACCGAACAAAGGAGCACAGGCCATGGTTAACCATACCCAGAGGTTGATGACGTTGATTTGGTTTTGTTTATCGCGAGGTACCACGTGCATAATGTATCTGGTCTGAGCTATACGACTGCCACAATCAAAAAGACTCCAGAAAAAGTACAGCGCAAAGATAAATGCAACATTAAAGGTATTGACTGAGGCAACGACCCACAGTGTACTTACGATAATCATCGCAATGTGAGATAGGCTGAAGATTATGCGGTTGCCGAACCTGTCGGCCAGTCTGCCCCAGAATCGCAGCATGACGATTGCTCCTAAAGGAACCATAGAAGTAGCGGCAAGTATGAGGCCGTAGCTGCAGCCGCTGTCTTTTAGCATCTTGATCTTGAAAGGTTCGGCAATAGTTACACCAGCCATATAAATGACCAGATAAATCACCAAAAGCCTTAAGGGCTTATTTTGTATCACTTCAATAAAGTGGGATAAAATGCTTCTTTGGCCGGACTGGCCTGTTGCCAGCGGTCTTTCGACAATCGGTATAATGGATAAAACCCGCACCAGATATGCCAGAAGAGCTGCGGCAAAGATGATTTCAAATTTCCACCAGTCGGGCTTGTCTCTCAATAGCAGGGCGCTGCCAAGAGCAACGATAAGCCAGGCGCTTTGCCAGTATGTTCGCAGCCTGGCAAAGAACCTGCCGGTAATGTTAGTCGGAACTATGTCCTGCAATAACGGCCACCAGCCGGCGTTTCCAAAGGCATTGGTTAAGCTGCGAAGTAAAGTAACAATCAGGATAAGCCAAAGGCACAGCCAGCCAGGCCAGTGACGGCCGAGTACCGGTAGAAACATAAACGGTAGCACAAACAGGATGGCAACTGAATACCACTGGATGAGAATTTTTCGCTTGCCTATCCTTTCAACCGCTTTCATGGTAAATACTAGGCAGCTTAGTGGTGCAAGGGCAGCGAAACTAAGCAATCCTAGAAACGAACTGCCGGCACCGAATTTCAGGGCAATAAGTACCAGGATATGGCCGCCTAAGCAGACTTCGCCTATAACCGTGGTAATGGCTGTGACAATGGAGCAGTTCATACTCCGCCGCGGCTGATTTGTTGCTGCTTTTGGAAGTTCTGTATCAGACACTTGAGCTTTATTCCTTCTTTACGTAGAGAGTCTGGGTGGGGAATGCAAATTCGATTTGTTCTGATTCGAAACGCTTCATAAGTTCAAGGTTTACACGCTCGTTAACTTCGTAGTACAGCCAGTAGTCCGCAGGCTTAACCCAGTAGCTCATATAAATATTCAGGGAACAATCATTAAACTCGTTAAAATATATCCGTGGGGGCTTATCGGGGTCTTTGTTTACCTCGGGAACATCGGCAAGTATCTCCTTTATTATATCGACAGCTCTTTTTGCCTTTGTATGGCCCGAATCATAGGTGATGGTAATATTTGATGTTCTGCGAATGAACGGACGTTTGCCGACATTTTCGACAGTTGAATTCACAATCATACTGTTTGGTATGCTGACCAGATGCCCTTCGAGTGTTCTGACGCGCGTGCTTCTAAAGCCCACCTCTTCGACAGGCCCAAAATGCTCTCCTATTTTCACAAGATCATCCACCTGAAAAGGCCTGTCGGCGAAAATGGTTATTGAGCCGAAGAAATTGGCAACGGTATCTTTGGCAGCAAGGGCTATAGCTATTCCGCCGACACCTGCACTTAGCAGGATGGTGCGAATCTGAGCACCCAGAATCCCCTCTGCTATCCAAAGTGCGGCAATAACAGCAATGGTTATTCGCAGGGACTTGCGGATTACAGGAACAAGCATATCATCCAGCTTTGTCGTGGTTCTGCTCGTCCATTTGAGCAGGTAATGTTCGGCGACATCCACCAGCTTGTAAAGAGCGTACGCTGCTGCTATTGCTGCGACCGCCTGGGCAATTTCCGTCCAGCCTTTTTCTATGGTCGCACTTATACCTTCAATAGGTGGAGCAACAGTCCTGTCTTCAAAAATTAGGCAAAGTTTGGAAAAATAAAGGCCGAAGGCAAAAAATGCTACCGAAATGGGTTTAGTAAGACATTTAAGAAATAGCGTCAATGCTGTAACGCCCTGTTTGTCTTCTCGGCGCTGTGCATAAGCGGTGATAACATATTGCAGAATTCTGCCAATTGCTATGGCTATGAGGACTACCAGCAGGACAATGGCAAACCGCCAGATTGCATTGCCTTTGATGATTTTATAGTTAATGGTTTTTTCCCACCAGACGGCAAGACTTATTAGCTTTGTTAATGCTAACACTGTCATATTTACACTCCTATATTAAAAGTCTACTCCAATTTTTCATTGTTCTTACGTTAAGTATTTGCGGTTACAAAGCTTGGGAAATCCTCAAATATCCAATCATTTTTCAACGTTTGATAAATCAACTTCAGCGAAGAATATTTAGCCTAGTTCCTTGACTGCTTCATCGTCAGCATATGCGGTTAGTATCTCTCCAAAATATATACGGTGAAAATCACCTTTGGGATAGACTTCGCTTTTAAAGTTCTTGTCTAAAAAATCAGCAAGCACATTATTTTTGTGCAACAAACGACATTCATAATGAATAATGCATTCCTGAATAATGGGAACCCGCACCTTTCTTCCAGGAACAAGTGTAAATTGTTTCTCTTTGATTTTATCATGGTCCCTGCCAGAAACCGTACCACAATAAGTTGTGGCCTCTGCCAGCTCATTCGGTGGTACATTAACTGTAAACTCACCAACTTCCTCTAATAGACCATAGGTGTGCCGTGATGGCCTAACAAAGACAATAAAGGCAGGTCTGCTCCATATCGAACCTATCATGCCCCACCCTATTGCCATAACGTTTGGTTTTTTATCCTTATCTGCTGAAACAAGTAATAATCCCTGGGTGCACATCTGCTGAATCGTTTCGGCGAAATAATCCCTGTAATCAATAGTCACTTTACCCATGGCAAAAACCTCCTTATGGATGATAGTTTTAAGTTCTGCTGTATCTCGAATTTATTTTTGTCCAAACCTGCCTATATACTTGTGGTCGCAAGCTGCGACCTGGAAAAAACTTACTACAACGCTGTTGCTTTACTCTCTCAGGCAAAAACTCAAAATACAAAACCTCTTCCTCCCAACCTTTAGTCTCTGCGATCAATTCACCGTAGGGATCAAAAACCATAGACTTACCTGGAAGATGCTTGGCTATGTCATCACTTTGACAAACCTGATCAAGCATTACCACATACAAACCATTGTCGAGTGCACGAGCGGGGAAAACTTTCATCATCCTCTCGCGCCTAGCCTTTAAAATAAGGTCATTGTTGACAGGCGTACGTTTGTACTTCAGATCATCGCATACTTCCCACTGAGCCGGCCAGTAAAAAGGCATATGCAGTATTTCGGCGCCACACAGGTAAGCCATTCGTGCCGACTCTGGAAACCAGTTATCGAAACATATACTTAATCCCAAACGAACAAAGCCAAAATCGGCAACCACAGGGCTCCTTTGGCTTGAAGCAAAGTGGCCTTCATTTGGTGGAATATGTATTTTTGCATATCGGCTTTCACTGCCGTCCGGACCTATCGCCAAGGCGGTGTTGTAAACCTTGTTTTGCGGAGATTGCTCGTATATCCCAACTACAGTGGCAATATTTAGCCTTTTTGAATCGCTGCGAATATGCTCAATCAACGAGTCAGTTGTTTGCCTTAGGCGTACAGCGATATCATCTGTATCCACAGAGTAGCCACTGAGGCTAAGCTCTGGAAAAAGGACTAAACGGGCCCCGTTAGCTGTTGCCTTTTGCATGTACTGCCGGATTTTCCGGGCGTTGTCTTCCACCTTTGATTGCGGGCCACAACTTATCTGACAAGCGGCGATAGTGTGTTTCTGCATCAAAAACTACTCCAACTAACATTTCCCATTTAGACAATTACAAAGCATAATTCTCTCAGTACGACTCCAATAATTATACAAAAATCTCCCTGAACTGTTAAAATTTTCCTCCTATGTTAAAAGTCTACTCCAATTTTTCTTTGTTCTCCTTACCAGATATTGCTCCTTTTGGATAAGGCAAAATTCCTTCTTTTCTTTTATACCCTATAGTGCAGTTCATTTCCACCAAAACTCGTAGAGTCTTCGACAAGAGATCTTTGAATAAAGTTTTGCTTTACATTGCATAATTGCTCTGCAATACTTATGGGGAAGGCCTAAGCTACCTTGACTAAATTTTTAGACAATAATGTGATTCTAACAATCAGAGATTGCTTCGCTTCGCTCGCAATGACCATTCAATCCTGTCATTGCGAGGAGCATCAGCGACGAAGCAATCTCGAATGTCTGAAAACTTTTTACAGGTAGGTTAGACCTTGGCTTTTGGATTTTTTGAAGACCAAACGCAGTGATATTTTAAGGGGCAGTTAAGATGAGACCGCATAAAATATTTATAGCCTTAATTATTTTGGGAACTATGTGTGTCGGTGCTTCAATGAGCAATCCGGCAATAAAGCTCGAAGAGGGTGTGGCCCTTACCGTTTACAACGACGATTTTGGAGTTGTCAGGCAAAATCGGTGGATGAGTTTTGACAGAGGTATTAATACCGTCAAGTTTACCGATGTGGCCTCGGCAATCGACCCAACGAGCGTCAATTTCCGATGTCTTTCCTCGCCGGGCGCAGTGTCTATTCTCGAACAAAACTATGAATATGACCTCGTCAGTACAGCAAGTTTGCTCAAACGCTATATCGACCGGCAGATAAATGTGTCACTGAAAGGAAGCGGAGCCGATACAGGCAGGGAACTGACAGGAACACTTTTGACCTCTACAGACAGAGATTTGATAATCAAATCGGCCTCGGGTGACATCGAGATTATAAATGAGAATACGGTGGAAGAAATATCGCTGAAAGAGCTGCCTGATGATTTGGTAACAAGGCCTACTTTATTATGGCTGGCAGAAGCAAAGGAAAAGGCAAAGCATCTATGCCAGGTAACATACACAACCGGCCGGATTGGCTGGAAGGCGGATTACTCGGCAGTACTAAACGACGCTGAAGACAAACTCGATCTCTCCGGCTGGGTAACAATCGATAATAAAAGTGGAGCTACCTATAAGGAAGCGATTATAAAACTTATCGCCGGCGATGTCAGAAGGATCGTCCAACCAAGAGCAGAATACCGTCTTGGGCTACAATTGGCTGAAAAAATGGCAGCTGGCGCACCAGCTTTCGAAGAAAAGCCGTTTATGGAATACCACCTTTATACCCTCAGCCGAAGGAGCACAATTAACAACAATCAGGTCAAGCAGATAGAGTTTATCACACCGGCTGCAGGTGTACCTGCCAAGAAGCTCTACATATACGAGCGAAGCAAAATCGCTGATAAGGTTCAGATAAAGATTGAATTTGAAAACACCAAAGAAAATAATCTCGGCATAGCATTGCCCAGGGGCAGGGTTCGTGTCTTCAAAAAAGACCCGGCAGATGAGGCTCTTGAATTTGTCGGTGAAGATACGATTGACCACACGCCAAGAAAAGAGAAGCTTTCACTGTATATCGGTAATGCCTTTGATATAGCTGTTGAGTACACTTTACTTGACAGCCAGCACCGCCGGCGATGGCAACAGCAAAAGCACAAGATAGAGCTTCGCAACAGAAAGGACCAGGCCGTAACTGTTTTTGTCGATGAGAAGTTCCCGGCCTGGGTCAACTGGACTATCGATGAATCAACACACAAATATGAAAAACGGGATGCTCGCACCGCAAGATTTGAGGTTGATATCGCAGCAGACTCAACACAGGTGGTTCAATATACGGCCACGCAGACCTGGTGAAGTTATGTTGTGATGGTTTAAGTGATTGATTTATAGAATGGTTGCTCGGGCTGAAAGGCACCAATGAGGCGCAGTTCGTTAAATTTTATTGTCGATTTGATAAGCCTGTTAGACTTGTTGGGTTTAGTCTTTACAGCTTTCATTATTAGATACATTCTTCCGCCCGGCACGGGAGGTTTGGGCCGGAGTTTACACGCAGGCATAGACAAAGAACATATCAAGGCTTTCTGGTCAATGAGCCGGCACGAATGGGGGGATGTTCACTTTATTTTGGCTGTTGTTTTCGTTGGTTTGATGATTCTGCATCTTATTCTGCACTTCAGTTGGATTAAAAATTACGTAAAATCGCTATTCACCTGACAATCCGGGTTTTAAAGATTCCTGGCTCACTTATTACCTTCCGCATTTTTCATTCCGGAGCGAGCTCCTTTAGGTTTTCCCAGTATCTCTGAAATTGTCGTCGGCCTCTATCGGTTATTTTGTATGATGTATGAGGAATTTTGCCGCGAAATTCTTTTTTTATCTCGATAAGGCCAGAAATTTCAAGTTTATTTATATGGGTAGCAAGATTTCCTTTGGTAACACCCAGCATGGTCAGCAGAAAATTAAAGTCCACTTCCTTTGCCGAGGTTAGAATCTTCAAAATCGCCAGCCGAACCCTCTTGAACTCTTTTTCGATGAATGGTTTATTTATTCAAGCGTTCTTCAAGACATTTGAGTCGTTTTTCAAAATTTTCGATACGATCATTTGCATCGGCCATATACAAATTCACGGATACAAGCTGCAGATTCAATAACGCCCGGAGTATGTGGATATTGTTCGGCTCTCCCAACGGTCTTACGTCATCAGGGCTTTCATATGGCATAAACAACGGTTCATCCTTGGGGGTATATTCGTTTACACGATTCGGGTCTCCTTTTAGCGACAGTGGATATTTTATTGATAAAGGTATTGGCTCTAATCCTTTTTCTTCCTCAAGCTGCTTAATGCAATTATCCAAACTAAGCTTTAGCCACTTGTGTTGTGACATCAGTTCTCTTGTCTGCTTGTGCATGGCATCCAATTGCGGTAATAAGGCTGTCATAAATGCCTGTGACGAGTTCGGGTCAATTTTGAGACAAATATACCCTGAATCTGTATCGCAAATAGCGGTTTCACTTTTACAGCCTGACAAAGCCGTAAGCAATAGTAATAAGAGTGATATTTTAAGCAACTTCTTTCCGTTCATTTGTTCAGAATTTCACACGCTTAAGATTACGGTTCAGCTTTAGTTCTCCAGGACCCTTTTTTGTCTCAACATCAATCTCCTTTCGTTGCTGAACAGGCCAATAAATAATATCTAACTTGACTACTCCATCATCATCTTTGAAGTCTGCTCCAACACTGTAGAGTTTGAAGCCATCTTCCGTCAGCATGTAAACCAAAGAACTGTTACTGTAAGGATCGTTCGGAACAGCTTTCAGATAACCCGAAGAAACAAGCTCATTAAGCGTTTCGGGGAATCGACCAGCATCGATTTTATACCGTAAAGTTGCGAGGATAGCAACCAAAGCTTCTGTCTGCGCTGTTGTTTCATAGTACGAATGAAAAACGCTTTTGGGGCTTGCCCCAAAAATTTGCAAAAACCAATTGCCGTTGTCGATAAAAGTCCGCTGCAGTACGTCATAGAGAAAATACTTTTCCGTTTGTATATCTGGTATATAATTATCGTTGTTAAGCTCTGACTGCAAAGCATTCTGGAGAAAAGCTAAAGCCTTAGCTTCGACCTCTGAGTTATCCAGAATGACGAAAACGCTACGGACGGTGTCTTTTTTAATACCAAGCCCATTATGCTGCTCTATTAATAATAGACTCGAACGACATTTATGCTGACCTGCATTGTAACAGACGAGAATATTCTCAAACGCTGATTAAAATTGACCGTGAGTAGCCTTGATTTTCGCATCCCAAAGTAGTGCTCTGGTCAATTGACGAAATGAATCTAATTCAGGAAACATTATACCTGCTACAGTGTTGTCCCTTTCAGATTTTCTTGCCAGCCAATAATATGGCTTGCATGAAGCTTCTCTGAAATACTCAAAGGCATGCTCGTTTGAAGCCAGCCTCTGACTGAGTGTGTCTTGGTCAGATTCGTTAAAATCCGTCGGCCAGTTTTTCAAAGGCCACCTAAGCTGACTGGGCATTTCAACAAAGGCATCATACGCCTTCTGATAATCCTCAGCAGCATTTTCATTGGTGTCATAATCTTGCGGGCGAGCCGTTCGGTTATATTCAGCTACGTAATCAACCTTAATTTTGGGCTTAGCAGTCAAAATCAATACTATTTTCAGAACTAACAGCGCCAGCAAAAGTCCAATAGCTGCTAAAACCCACTTTTTGATTGGTCTTAATGCTTTCATCTTGACGTTCTCAAACATAAAAGGGCCGACCACACCCAGCCAGCCCTTTTCAATATCTGTTTCAGCAGCCTTATCCAGACTCAAGTGAATCCTCATCAGCCTTTTTATGCTCTGAATATTCACTCATCTGGGTTTATGAAATCCCTATTCTTTTAGTTGCTCTTGTAACTCATGGGATGTCCAGCCGATACCACGAATCGCATTCTCATAATCAATGAAATATACGATAAACTTGTGTTTATCTGTCATTATTTGCATTGGCTTTTGTGGACTTAACTCGTTGACAAATCTATCATGTTCTTTTTCCACTGCCTCAAGAAGTATCTTTATAACTTCCTTTATTCTTTTCGGTTCAGTAATTTCAATCCATGGATTATCCCATTCTTCTGGTCTTTCTGTATCCTCATCAAAAAGCTGACGGTTAAAGCCATAAAAAGCAATTCTCTGAACACTTTCATTTCTAAGATACTGCAAAATACATTCCAGCCGGTTACATCCTGTCCATTCTTTTGCTAAGGGATGAGGCTTGCAAAAGCAACAACCTGCAAGATGAAGAATTAACCCCTCGAATTCTCTAAATGTAGCTTCGTCAATAGGCTCATTGCTATCCTCAGCGAAGAAGAGTATGGTTTTGATATTCTCTTCCTCCAGGTTATTGAACAAATGTTTCAACCTTTGACATTCTCTACTTTCGCCCGATGATACACATCGTTTATTTGCTGCGCAGCCTGTAATTGCAAGTAATGTAACAAGGCTTACAATCAAAATATTTTTCATGGGTCATTCTCCCTTTACTCAACCCTAATATCAGTAAGGTAACCCTGGCCCATCAACCTAAAATTGTCGTGAGGGCCATCAGGTATCCAGTCTGTTTCGTCAATAGCATACGTTAACGCATCCCAAAGACTATCACCTTCTCCAAGTTTTGTCCACTCATGGTACGCAAAATGGTTGTATTTTGAAGTGCTTCCTTTTGGCACTTCACCCCACCAGCCCTGATAAATCTGGGCCTCGCCACTTTGCATCTTTAAAGCCCAACTCATATCGTTGTGATAATAAGCCAAAAGACCTTGCGATCCTTCCGGGCCTTCAATTAACCGGTTGTCGCCTGTTATTTTCAGTCGCCCAGTAAGGCAACAGTCAAAGTGGACAAGTTTCAACTCACCCTGGTTGAATCCTGTCAGGAGCATGCTATTGGCCGTTTTTTCTAAGTTTCCAGGTAGTTTCTCGCACCAAGAGGGTGCTTGCCCCGGAGCAAAATCTGATTGTTTCACAGAATATGCTTCCCCATCGCTAAGTCCTATCCTTGTTCTGAGAACTCCATTGTTTGTGTATTGCCCATGGTCACAATAGTATATATAGTTGATGTTGCGATTCGCACCAAACCACGCAAGGACTTCGTAGCTGGCCTGGCTTCCCTTTAAGTAGCGGTAAGAAACATTGCGAGCCTAAAAAGCATCTTTTACCGCTTCAATAACTCCAATATCCCAGAAGTGTCTCATCCACAAACTCGGCACGATGATTAAGGCTCTAATATTTGCAGGGACTTTTTTGGGGTTGAATTTTAATCCCAAGGGTTTACCCACTGGCGTTCCTCTCGTTTCAACTTCTTCAAATACTATGGATTCGAGATTTTCTGAAAGAGTAATTCCTGAAGGAATAAATCCGTGCAAATTCGGTCCTTAATATGTTTGAGACCATACAATACTATTGTCTTCGTCGTACACCTTGACAGAAACATCATTTGGGCCTGAGTAATAAGCACAGAAGTAGTGGGGTTCATTAGAGTCATATGCATCGGCGCAGAAGCAGTGATTCAAGAAGCAGGTAAAGGTGCTGTCTTTAATATTTGAGCAAGTAACACGGCCAGCAGTACTAATGCTTACTGCTTTTAATTGGTGCGTTCCAGCACCTAAGTCAGAGATATCTACTTCGAGAGTTTCTCCATCTTCGAATAAGAATACCTCGCCTACATATTCACCATTAATCAGAAGAAAAATACGCTGAGTATCTGATGTAAAACCACTTACTCCGATGTCAACGAAACCATCACTTGAGTCACCGTAAATATTGATTTCTATATTGGGGTCTGCAATTTGCAACCACTGATTCGTGAAAATAGATAAATCGTTATAATCAACAAAACCACTTTCATCCAAATCAGCGTCGCTACTCGTTGATTGCTGCCAGTAGTTAGCAAAAGTCGCATAATCTTTGAAATCAACTCCCATACTGTCATCGAAATCAGCCGATAACGAATCACCACTGCCTGGATTTGAAAAATTCCAATTTGGGTAATGGAAGCCAATATCTACGTAATTATAATCTGGTATGCTGTTAACATCCGTGGTTTGGCCAATAAGCGGGGTTTGCTCAATCAGAAAAGAACCGGTGTTGATGAAATTACAATCCTGTCTCAAATAACAGACTGGCAACGTTCCAGTTCCCGTTTCGTATGGCAAAACTGTCTCAAATGCCGGGTTATCTTCGTCAAATGCCCAGTTTTTGTTATCAGCATTATCGAAATACCCTATGTTAGTAACAATCGCGTACATATAGTCGTCAACGAGAGCAAGGCCATATTGATAAGAGCCTGAGACAATATTATTAGCCAGCACAACCACTCCTGCCTCATTAACATCTTCAACACCGTGAACGGTTATACCATTGTCTTGATAATAATCACAGGTGTTATCTTCAATAAGGATTGTACTGTCAGCCGAGCCTTCGCCGGTTGAATCGCCCAAAAACACTTCTATACCACTATAGTAAGAAGACACAAGCAGGTTGTTACGGACATTAGTGTGCTTCTTGCCAAATTCTACAATCCCGTATTCATTGTTATAGAAATAGTTGTTTTGAATATCAGTTTCAAGCTTATTGTTAAGGATTAGCAGGCCGACATAAGCATATTCGACATAGCTGTACATAACTTTTGTATTTGCCGAGGCAGTTTCCTCAATGTACATAGGACAATAGTAATCATCATAACCAGGTGTACCCGAATCTGAAGTGTAGACGACCGGATCGTTGGGAGTTCCTACGGATATAAGAGTCCCCCCATTGTTCACGAACATGACCTTATCGGCAGCAAACTCAACAACGGTTCCCGGCTCAATAACAAGCAGTGCCTGGACATTAACATCCGCAATTATGTGGTAAGTATTATCAGCGGTCCAGACTTGGTTTGAGGTGATATCGGAACTTATATCGATTACACCACGACCGCCCATCATCGTGCCGCCATATCCGCCGCCAAGTGGAAGCTCTCTACCTTTACTTTCTTTGGCACTTAGTTCCTCTGTCACAGGAATTAAACCTTGATCACTGGGACAACACTTTAGGCTTTCTTCTTTCTCCTGTTCTTTTTTTTGGGCATAAGGCACAATATTACTATCATAAGGAAATTGCAGATCAATCTGTTCAGCTTCCGTATCCGGCTCTGGTTCGGGCTCAGGTATTTCAATTGCATCTGAATCTACACCGAGGATAAACGTGTTTGCATCCGGTACTTTGAAAAGAACAAGCTGGTAATCGAGGATGCCCTCTACAGTTAAGCTAACCATCGCCAGGCCCAATTCTTCACCTTCAAAGGTAAAACAAATAATCACCTTCTTTTGGTTTCTCTGCCAGCGAATTTGGCTCAGGCACAGGTGTGAGTTTGTCGCCAATTTTACAGGTTACCGAATAACTTTCTTTCTGCTCGTCAGTTTGGCCGGCAACTGCAATGACAATATTGTCATCAACATCAACCTCCATTGGAATTGATGTGTCCAGACCGTTGACCGTCAGGGTCAAGTCTGCCTTGGCGACTGAAATCATTGCCAACATCATTATGATGATTGATAACTTTTTCATTTTTAGCCCTCTCATAAACTCATGTTAATTTCTTATTTTTTACAATCGACAAGATGATAAAGTAACCCCCTCAAATGCCCTTGAGATATCAGCCCCATCCGCACAGCCATCCGGCTCTACTTTGATAATTTCAGCACCGGCAGTTAAGGAAATGACACCGATTA
>JAFGRL010000165.1 GCA_016935195.1 Sedimentisphaerales bacterium | reverse complement strand
TTGTTGGAAATGTTTGAAAAAGATGATGACACGGATGCAATCGTATTGATAGGGGAGATTGGCGGCGAGAGCGAGGAGAAAGCTGCTTCGTTTATTAAGACATCTGTTAGCAAGAAGGTGGTTTCGTTCATATCCGGACGCACGGCGCCGCCTGATAAGCGGATGGGACATGCCGGCGCTATTATTTCCGGCCGAATGGGTGGGGTAGATGCAAAAGTTAAAACCTTGCGTGAAGCGGGTGTTGTAGTTGTGGACAGGCCTGACCAGATACGTGATTTGCTCTGAACTACGGCAAAAAGTGCTTTTAAGTACTTTTACGGGGACGAGTTTGAATTCGCTTTGCCAAATCTGCTATGGCTTTAAGCCTTTCAAGGTCCAATGGTTGTTCTTTGTGTTCTTTTGACAGTTTAATTGGTTCGGTTTTCTCTCGCGGAACTCTGCCGGATTGTTTGTGTATATTGATTCTGCGGTTATATGATTTTTTAGCTGCTATTGACTCTCCAGCTTGTTGTTCCGGCTGCTGATTGACCATGCTGCTTTCAGCAGGTTCGGGCAATGGCTGTTCTTTAACTGGGGAAACTTCAATAATCTGCTGTTGTAGTGCTTGCTCGACCTGACTACTAACGACTGGTTTTTGTCGAAGTTGTTCATTTGCTGTTGATAATTCTGTTGTTAATTCTATGACCTGATGCTTAAGACGTTCCTCGGTTTGTTTGTGTTTATCGATTTCGTGTTGAAGCTGTTGGACTTGTTGATTCAATTTCTTCAATTGTTCTTTTGCTTTTATTTGTTTTGCTTGTTTTTTCGATAAGTGAGAGTGGCGGTCATGTTTTAACTCATCGATTCTAAAGTGGCTTCTGTTTTCGGCCAAGTTAACACCGATGATAGGCGAGCGTTCTCTGACTTGATTTACATACACACTTTTGATTGTGTTCTTTCTTTGTTGCCATGCAATCAATAGTAGCAGAACAAGGCATATTAATACTATTATTAGCAGTTCCCACCTTTCCCAGGGCCTAAAATATAGCCATGAGAAAAACTTCATCAATTTGTCTATAAAGTTGCTGACGGTCATCCTTTTGCGCTTTCCATTCTTAGGCTAATCGCCAAACCTTTCATTGTTTTGCTATATTATAAAAGCATTTATAAGAAAAGGTAAATTTTTATAATAAAATCCGGAATAATTGTCAAAATCTGATCGAAATTTGGATTTCATGCCCGAAGTTTCCACACAGAACAGCACGTATGTGACTTCAGATTGTTTTTCATTTTGTTCTCCTGTTTTTGGGTCCAATAAAATCATATTATCTGGTGGAAAGACGGATATAATGCAATTTTAAGGAATCCTTCTCACCGTTCCATGAAATATTATATCATCTTGAGCAGTATAAGTCAAAGGAAAAATCCTGTAATTGAGGTGAAGCAAGAACCTGACGTAAATAAACTGTCACCAATACGCCGGCATGAGAAAAAATCTTTTGATAGCTCGAATTGCGCTTGCAACAATCCCCGCTTTACCCGTTTTTTGTTAAAAAATGGTGAAAAAGCTGCTTTGGAGAATTATTAAAAATTTTTTTGCATTAGAGGTTAAAATTTCTTGGTTTTTTCGCAGGATATATTACAATACTGGGCTGTTTTATCGATGACCAAAAAGAATATTGTATAATTGAAATCAGGAAATGCTTACGTTATGCCTACTATAAACCAGTTAGTTAGACGTCCGCGGGCGAAATCGAAGGGTCACAAGCGTGTATCCGATATCAGCGGTTCGCCGCAAAAAAGAGGTGTGTGTCTGATTGTAAGGACTCAGACGCCTAAGAAGCCGAACTCGGCATTACGGAAAATCGCCCGTGTGAGATTGACCAATGGCAAAGAAGTTACAGCATATATCCCGGGCATTGATCACAACCTTCAGGAGCACAGCACGGTAATCATTCGCGGAGGCCGGGTCCGGGATTTACCGGGTGTCCGTTATCATATTGTCCGTGGAGTTCTGGATTGTGCCGGTGTGTCCGGTCGTAAGCAGGGCAGAAGCAAGTACGGAGCAAAGAAATCAAAATAAATTGATGCTATAGCGATCGGTTAGATTAACTAATCATAACCGGTGTTTATAGCCGGATTGAGGAAAATAATGGCAAAAAAGTTTACAGCTTCAAGTCAACAATTAACGCCGGACCCTAAGTTTAACAGCAAATTGGTATCGAAATTCATCAACTGTTTAATGTTGGACGGCAAGAAAAGCAGAGCACAGGCTGTCTTTTATGATGCCATGGATATTATAGGCGAGAAGGTCAAAGACACTGGTGCTCTTGAGGTATTCGAAAAGGCCGTCAACAACGTTAAGCCTTTGATTGAGGTCCGCAGCAAACGTGTTGGAGGTGCCAGCTACCAGGTGCCAATGCAGGTAAATTCCAAACGCCAGCAATCGCTTGCCTTTAGGTGGATTTTGGCCTCGGCCAGATCTAAAAAGGGTAAGCCTATGAGCCAGCGTTTGGCGTCGGAATTATTGGATGCATATAATGAAACCGGCGGAGCGATGACCACACGAGAGAATATCCACAGAATGGCTGAAGCGAATAAGGCATTTGCTCACTTTGCCTGGTAACAATTGTTGTTTATAACTGCCACGGATTGTTTTTTACGAATGACCGTGGCAGTTTTCTTATGTAGTGCTAAAACGTATGTGCTGCCCTGTAGAGCATGGTCCATGTAATTGAATGGGCAGGTGAATGAGATTGTCTTTGTAAAAAGCTGAGAACAGCAGGATGTCGAGTTCTCTGGAAAAATTACGAAATATCGGAATTATGGCTCATATCGATGCCGGTAAGACAACGGTAACCGAGCGCATACTTTACTATACGGGTAAGACGTACAAAATGGGGGAGGTGCATGACGGAACAGCAGTAATGGATTATATGGAGGAGGAGCAGCAAAGAGGCATTACTATCACTTCAGCCGCAACGAAATGCCCCTGGAAGGGTTTTATTATTAACCTTATCGATACTCCGGGGCATATTGATTTTACCGCAGAAGTTGAAAGATCCCTACGTGTTCTTGATGGAGCTGTGGCGGTTTTCGACGGCAGCGAAGGTGTACAGGCACAAAGCGAGACTGTCTGGAGACAGGGGCAAAAATATAATCTTTCATGCCTCTGCTTTATCAACAAGATGGACAAAATTGGTGCCGACTTTGAAATGTCTGTTAATAGTATTCGGGACAAGCTCCTTGCAAATCCAATCGTTTTGCAGCTTCCTATTGGGGCGGGGGATTCTTTTGCCGGAATAATAGACCTGATAAAAATGCAGGCGGTTTTTTATCAGACCGAAAAAATGGGCGCGACTTTTACGGAAACTGTAATTCCCGCCGAATTTAAAGAGACAACTCAGCAGCAAAGAAATGAGATGATTGAGCTTGCGGCTGAATATGACAGCGAGCTGATGGATAATTACGTCCATGACAAGCCAATCAATATTGAAATGATTGTGAGGGCGATTAGAAAAGGAACTTTGAGCAACAAGCTTCATCCGGTATTTGTCGGCTCTGCCTTAAAATATATCGGAGTTCAAAGGCTC
>JAFGRL010000164.1 GCA_016935195.1 Sedimentisphaerales bacterium | reverse complement strand
CACATTGTTCGGATTGCCTGCGCATACGATCTGGAAGTAGATTTATGCTTGGGAGATATACTACCTCCTGAGCCTGAAAAAGAGCCTAACGAAAGCCACAACACGAACTCGGGAGATTCAGATGGGCCTTAAAATATCGCCGCAGCGGTCTTTTCAACACGAGCGTCAAAAAGCTCAGCATCCGCTCAGTCTGGCTGATTGCATTATCTTTAAGAACATGTATATATTTTTATGATGTGGTTTGCATAGGGAACCTGAGAAATGTCCGTCAGAAAGAAAACTAACCAACAAACATGGTGGGCGGAGGAGCACCACTTATTAGCTGCAGTTGTACACGACTCCAACGATGCCATAACAGTACAGGATTTTGAAGGTAATATCAAGTTCTGGAACCTCGGTGCAAAGCGGATGTATGGCTACACGACATCTGAAGCCCTCAAAATGAATGTCTGCCAAATTGCCCCCAGGACTGGAAGGAACGATGCTTTGGTGTTATTGAAAAGACTGAGAGAAGGAGAAAAAGTTCGATCCTTTGAAGCACAGCGTCTAACGAAAGAAGGCCGGCTGATTGATGTCTGGATCACCGTCACGACACTGACCGATGAAGCAGGCAATCTGGTAGCCGTTGCAACAACAGAACGTGATATAACCGAACGCAAGCGTTTGGAAAGAGAGTTATTAGCAATAAGGGAAAAAGAACAAAGGCTGATCGGCCGAGAAATGCACGACAGTATGGGCCAAATGCTTACGGGCATTGCCATAAAGAGCAAGGCATTGGAACTGAATCTTAAGAGTAAATCATTACGTGAGTCGGCCGATGCCGCAGATATATGCGAGCTGGCTAATGAAGCCATAGTGCAGACGCGCCGCCTCGCGAGAATGCTTTACCCTGTCGAGATTGAAACTGGTGGTCTTGTATCGGCCTTGCAGGGACTGGCCTCCAATACAAAGGAACTCTTGAAAATCGCATGTCAATTCAAGTGCAACGATACGATTCCGATTCGAGATCCTGTAACAGCACGACACCTTTACCGCATCGCTCAGGAAGCCATCACCAACGCAGCCAGACATGGCAAAACAAAGAAGATCAGGATAGAATTAACCTCAGCCAAGGGTAAGACTACCTTAAAAGTGGCAAATGATGGTAAGGATTTTCCAAGAAATTTTGCTAAGAAAAAGGGAATCGGTTTGAAAATAATGGAATACCGTGCAAAGATGATAGGTGGCATACTCGATGTTGGCAGAGGTCGCAAAGGCGGTACTATTGTTAAGTGTAGTTTTCCCAATATGGACTAATTCCCGGAAAGGCCAAGGGAGGTTATGGCGCAAAAACAACGGCGAAATACAACCTTCGAAAACAAAAAAAGGATCTTTATCGTTGATGACCATCCTATTGTACGTGATGGTCTCATCACACTTATCAACCACCAACAAGACCTTAGAGTATGCGGGGAGGCTGAGGAGGCTGCTCAAGCCCTTAAATCAATCTCTGAGCTAAAACCCGAGGTTGTTATTGTGGATATTGGCCTTAAGAGTTCAGACGGTATTGAACTGACAAAAAGTATTAAGGCACGATATCCCAGATTGCCAGTGATTGTCCTTTCTATTCATGATGAATCGGTATACGCCGAACGTGCCCTGCGAGCAGGTGCCCAGGCATATCTTATGAAGGAGGTAGTATCGGAGAATATTGTAACCGCAATTCGTACGGTTCTCAGTGGTGAGATATATGTCAGCAATAAGATAGGAAAAAAGTTGCTGCGTAAAATATCTGCTACGGGTAACATAGATACAATCAGCGCTCCGATAGATAGTCTTAGCGACCGGGAGCTTGAGATTTTTCGCCTGATTGGCCAGGGTTATAAACCATCCAAGATTGCCGAGTCTATGCATCTCAGCGTAAAAACGGTTGAGACTTATCGTGCACGCATCAAGGATAAACTAAACCTCGCCAACGCGGACGAGTTGCTCAGATACGCCATTCAATGGGTAAGCAGCAAGCGAGAAGGATAACTTCAGCATGATTGCGATCAATCAAAATCTGCTGTTGTCCAACCTTTAATATGTTCTTCTAAAGCCCTTTTCTGTAAGGGTTTTCCCTCTCACAGTATAGCGGAGTTTCACCTACAGCAGAAACAGATGCGCCCCCGATTCACGAAGTTTTGATTTGTGTTATTATTAAGTAAAGTAAACCAGAGTGCTTAAATGAAAACCGGTATAAAAGGTATCTAAATATTTATTCTATACACTAACTTAATACGATCCATAGCCACGGTATTGTATATAAAAGTAAGATTTGAGCTATAACCAAAAAATCAAAACAGCAATAACATTTAAGGAGATCAAATTATGGCCGAGAAGAAAAATGCAATGGTTGCAGTGTATAACACACACATAGAAGCAGAGGCTGGTATCAAAGAACTGCAGAAAGCGGGGTTTGCCATGAAGAAGCTTTCTATTGTGGGTAAGGACTATCAATCTGACGAGTCTGTAGTCGGGTACTACAATACAGGCGACCGTATGATGCATTGGGGCAAGCTTGGAGCTTTCTGGGGAGGTCTCTGGGGTTTATTATTTGGATCGGCATTCTTTATGATTCCCGGATTAGGGCCGATTTTGGTTGCAGGGCCGCTGGTGGCCTGGCTGGTCGGAGCACTGGAAGGTGCTGTAGTTGTTGGAGGCCTCAGCGCCATAGGTGCTGCCCTTTACAGCATAGGCATCCCTAAAGATAGTGTGGTGAAATATGAAACAGCGATCAAGGCAGGTAAATATGTTTTAGTCGCACATGGTACAGCCGATGAGGTGGCCAATGCCAAGAAAATCATAGAGGACACAGAAGTCATTGAATCCGATGTACACCACACAGAGCCTGTTAAAGTGTAGCATAACATCTCACCCCAGAGGGATACGGAACGTGACGTAGTTCAGATGGTTGATGAGAATAATATTGAGCAATTTAGAGGCCAAAAGTAAGTAATCCCCCTAATCTCAATGAAAACATAAAACGTTTAACTTGATCTATATAATTTATTAGAGATCTATGAAGATGAATCCATTAGCAGTTTAATGAAGAGTTAACTTGTCCAGGTAATGAAAAATTGTTTCGTGTTGGTATAGAAAATGAGTTTATGGGTTTAGTCAGTCAGGCGGCTTTGCCATATGCAGTGAGCACTAAACCAATAAATGAAAGGTTAGGATTGTTATGCTTTATACTATAGCTGTAATTCTGCTTGTATTGTGGCTCTTGGGGTTGGTCACTTCCTACACGACTGAGTGTTCTTGTGTATGTTGTTATGTGCGCACCATCCGCGCTTTTGGGAATTAGAATAAATGATGGAAAGAGAAAGACTTCTAAAAATGGGGAAAGCCAAGATTATTGTAATTCTGATTGTTTCATTGTTGTCGCTGATAGTGTTTATTCAGAACAGGCAGGCGGTTGATACAAAGCTGCTCTTTGCCACGATTACGATGCCATTAGTCCTTCTGTTGATTCTTACTTTCGTAATGGGCTCTATTCTGGGGCTTGTCTTAGCCAGCTACGTGCTGCGGGAGCCTCGCAAGCTCCGGTCGCCGGGCAAAAAGCAACAGTAAGGACTTATGCCGGACCAAGGGGATAGAGTTTTATGATTATGCGACCATCAAGTATGATACCAGGAGTAATAAACTTTGGATGCGAAGATACAACGAACCGGAAACCAAAAAAAAAGTGTGGTTTGTTCAGTATCTTGATATCAGGATTAAGCCATGAAATCGTATTCGATAAATTTACGTGTACTTTTAAGAAACGACCGTCTAATCACTTTATTAGCAGTAACCTTTATTTGCGTCTTTCTTTTGACGACCTGTGACGAGTCAAAATCTGATCCCGACGGCAGCATAAGCGTTTACAGTGATCAATCTGAGGTCGACGGTAATAATATTGTCGAAGACAGCAACGGACCGACTTTGATAATGAGTTATAGTAAACAGAAATTTGTAAAAAATCCTATAGCCTCTTTT
>JAFGRL010000163.1 GCA_016935195.1 Sedimentisphaerales bacterium | reverse complement strand
GTCAAAATCCGGCCCCAGAAAATGCAGTTCCCCGGGCACATGGCTGCCCACCGCAAATATCATATCACAAAACTTTGAAGCTTTTATCAGAGGATGTTTGAAGTATGGATTCTGGTTTCCAAATACATCCGCAACATAAAGGTCTTCGTCGCGAGTGCTATCTATCACATTGTAGAACATTGCGTCGTGGCCGGGGTGATTTTCCACTATACGCCGCATCGTAGCGACCTCATGAGCATAAAAAACAGTCTTGAAATCACAGCAGGGTTCGAGAATAGCCGCCAGCGCCGTGGGCATTCCCATAAACTCGTGGGCCATCACAACGGTTGAGTTTTTGCCGACACCAATTGCTTTTAGAATCTCGATAGCTACAGGCGCCATTCTGACATACTGTTCGTACTCCCATAAATGCTCGTATAGGTCGCTGCGAACACCAAATTCCTCAAAAAGCCGCCTTTTGAATTCGTCGACAGGCCCGGTGTCCATATTTCTGACGTCAACAAGCACTACCTCGGGAGAGCTTGCTATGCCCGTTTGTTTGTTTGTGAATGTTCGTCTTCCATAAACAATGCCTGCATTATAAAAACTTTCTATTTTTTTAAAGGCTGATGCATAACCACTTTTAATTAAGCCGTCCACAGATGAATAAAGTACCTCACCATCTTCGCCAAGGCGGTCCAGCACTGACCCATCGGTGGTAAACAAAGGGCCTATTACTAACGATCTGTTTACAGATTCAAGGTAGGATTTGCAGGTAAAAAGCCCCTGCAGGACAGCACCAATACCACCAACCTTGCCTGCAGCCTCGTGTGTTACGTGAACAATTGTTCTGCCGTTATACATATAATCCCTTCTCAAAGTACAAGATTTGAAGAATCTGCAGAGTTAATCGGGTTGTACCGGCCTGAAATTTAAAAAAGGGCGACACAATGAAAAAATTGATGTAAATCATGTGCGGGGTGCGTGGGGATTTCGCAGAAAGAATGTGAGAACTTTAAGCTTTATGCTTGTTATTATAGGACAGTTTATCTGGTCTTTGAAAGTTTTTAGCTGATTTTTTAGCCGATTTTTGACCGAAGTTTTCTTATCAGGCCCGATAGTACTTGTTGTGAGAACTCGGCCAGGGCCGGCTCAGGTATGTCACTAAGGGCTATTCGGTCCAGGATTTCTATGGCTCTGCCGGCAAAGGGGATTATCAGGTTAGCTGTCTTATCTGCCCTATCCATATCTCCTTCGGCCATCTGCCTCAGACACAGTATTATATTTCCTTCCAGTTTACTGTCCGTGATTTGGCCTGTTGGTCCCTGAGTTTGTATATTTTCAGTGTTGTCTGATTCTTCAGGAATATCTTTTTCAAGTAATATATCCTGAGTCAACTTATGAGTTTCGGCCATAAGTCGCTTTTCTCTTTCCTGCTCACTTTCATCTAAGGGTGAAATCTTTAATTCTTCACCCTTGATGATTTTCGGCACATATATCTTATTGTGACACGCCGGGCATTTGGCCCATTTGCCTCCGGCTTCGTCAGGCGCTTCTATCGCCTTTCCACAGTACTTGCAGTGAAATGATATACCCATTTTACACCTCAGCAAAATCTACACCCTGATTTTCATTTCGGCCTGTACTCCGCCGTTACTTCCGTAGTTATGCCTCCTCGAGGCCTGAATTTAGACGTTACCTTCATCCACCGCGGCTTGCAGGCAGCAGACAAATCATCCAGTATCTCGTTGGTCAGCGCCTCATAGAAAATGCCCTTGTTTCGGTAGCTCTGCATATAGAACTTTACACTTTTCAGTTCAACACATAATTTGTCGGGGCAATACTCTATAATGATTTCACCAAAATCAGGCTGACCTGTGCGCGGACATACGCTCGTAAACTCAGGACAACTTATTGTGATATAATAATCTCGCTTAGGACAGGGATTCTCAAATAATTCAAAGCCTGGCTTTTTCACCATATTCTAACCTCGAAAAACATGGACAAACTAATATAATAAACAAATTTGGTTTTGACAAGGCTGGTAAAAAATGACAGATGGAAGTAGAAAGGCTATTGTTCTGTTGAGTGGCGGCCTGGATTCTGCCACGATATTGGTTATTGCCAAAAGTCGGTCTTTTTGCTGCTATGCATTGACTTTTGACTATGGACAAAGGCACCGTTGGGAACTGGAAGCTGCTAAAAAGGTTGCGGACTCTATTGGTGTCCAGGAACATCGAATAGTCAACATCGATTTGGCACAATTCGGTGCCTCTGCCTTGACCGACACAAGTATAGAGGTGCCGAAAAACAGAGCTGATTTAGGTATATCTGGTAATATTCCGATTACTTACGTACCTGCCCGTAACACGATATTTCTAAGTTGCGCCCTTGCCTGGGCCGAGGTAACAGAAGCGTTTGACATCTTTATAGGCGTTAATACAACCGACTATGGCGGCTATCCGGACTGCCGAGCCGAGTACATTGCAGCTTTTGAAAGGATGGCTAATTTAGCCACCGCCGCCGCAGTTCAGGGCAAGGAAGTGTTCAAAATCCATACTCCCATAATTAATATGACAAAGAGCGAAATTATCCGCACAGGCTTCGAAATGGGTGTAGATTATTCCCTGACTCATAGCTGCTATGACCCTGATGAACTTGGCAGAAGCTGTGGCAGTTGCGATTCCTGTAGGCTCAGATTGAAAGGTTTCGCCGAGGCAGGACTTAAAGACCCTATCGAATATAGAAAAGCTGTTAAATGACCTTAAATTTTTCTCCGACTCTCAATAATGTGGGTAAGTGAAATATTTTATTCCCTGCAGGGCGAAGGTTTCCTTGCCGGCATTCCAAGTGTGTTCATACGCCTGGCAGGCTGTCCCCTGCGATGCAAATGGTGTGACACAAAATATGCCTGGGAAGAAACGGCAGGAAAGGATTACAGCATTGGAAGTATCCTGAAACTGCTGCAGCAGTGGCCCTGTGATTTTGTTGTAATTACCGGTGGTGAGCCAATGGTTAATTCTGATTTGACCGTAAGAAACCAGCTGCCGGATCTTACTCGAAGCTTAAAAGCCCTTGATAAACATGTAACAATTGAGACGGCTGGCTTGGCATTGTTACCTGATATGCGCTGCGATTTGATGAGTATCAGCCCAAAGTTAAGTAATGCTGTCCCTGCTGAGCCAAAACTGGCTGCAATTCATCGAAGTTACACCTTGAATATTGCAGTACTGCAGCAACTTATTGATAATTACGAGTACCAACTTAAATTTGTTGTGGAATCAGAGCAGGATATTTACGAAATTCAACAGACAATAGGACAAATGGGCAATGTTGATACAAGGAAAGTAATCCTAATGCCCCAGGCAGCCACCAAAGAGCAGTTCCTGACAAAAGCACCGATGGTCGCAAAGTTATGTAAAAACACAGGTTTCGTATTCGGCAATCGGCTGCAGATTTTGCTGTGGAACGGTCAAAAGGGTAAATAAAATCCGATAAGAGTGATTTTGCACAAAAAAACCGCCGGCCTGTCTCCCTGGCAAAAGCATTGCCTGAGCGAATAGGTAATTTGCTTGATAGGCGGCGGTGTTATTATATAATTTGCATTCGAAGGCATCAAACGGAACGCCAATGAAATGACTAAGCTAAGTGTCAATCTTAACAAAATTGCGCTGCTGCGGAACCAGAGGGATATCGGGATACCGAGCGTAACCGAAGCAGCCGAAATAGTTATACAATCCGGTGCTAATGGCATAACAGTTCATCCCCGTCCTGATGAAAGGCACATCAGATATTCAGATGTGTATGAACTTGCCGAGATGCTCACGGTGGAGTTTAACATCGAAGGCAATCCATTTACGGGCAGATATATGGATATAGTATCAGACGTCAAGCCCGACCAGGCAACATTAGTGCCTGATTTGCCGGACGCCAACACATCAGACCACGGATGGGATCTCAAAGCCGACAAGCAGAGCGTGGCGCCGATAATAAAGAAACTCAAGAACCTGGGAATTCGAGTGAGCCTTTTTATGAATCCTGAGATTGATGGGATAAAAATGGCCAAGGATATCGGAGCCGACCGCGTAGAGTTGTACACCGAGCCTTATGCACGAGCGTTTCGAACAAATCAGGAGCTTGAAAATGTGCTTGATAGATATATCACCGCTGCCGGAGCAGCTTCAGACTGTGAACTCGGCTTAAACTCCGGCCACGACCTGAACCTGAAGAACTTAGGCAAATTCTGCAGCGAGGTCTCGGGAATACTCGAAGTTTCTATCGGCCATGCCCTGATTGCAGATGCCCTGAAGATGGGGCTGAGAGATACCGTCAAAGCCTACCTTGAAGTGCTTTCTGCGGTTTAACTTGGATAAGACTAATCCGATTTTAGATGGGAGATTAAAAGAATGTTTACTGGAGCAATGGTTGCACTTGTTACACCTTTTCAGCAGGGCAAGGTAGATTTTCGAACGCTTGATGAGCTGATTGACTTCCAGCTTGAAAATGGGATAGATGCAATAGTGCCTGTCGGAACGACGGGTGAATCACCAACCTTGAGCCACGAAGAACATAAGAAAGTCATCGAAAGGGTAATCAGGGCTGTAAGAGGAAAGGTTCCGGTAATCGCCGGAGCAGGCTCGAATTCAACAGCAGAAGCTATTGAACTTACTGAATTTTCAAAGAAAATCGGTGCCGACGCAACACTTCAGGTGGACCCCTACTACAACAAGCCTACCCAGGAAGGTTTCTACCAGCACTTTAAGGCAATAGCCCAGGAGGTCGATTTGCCAATAGTTTTGTACGATGTACCGGGTCGATGTGGGGCTGGGATGACGCCGGATACCGTCGTGCGACTTGCAGAGCTTGAGAATATCGTTGCGATAAAAGATGCAACAGGCAAGATGGACCACGTAAGTGAGATAGCAACTCGATGCGACCTAACTATCCTTTCGGGCGATGATTCACTGACCTTGCCAATTGCTTCTGTTGGCGGCAAAGGTGTAATAAGCGTAGTGGCAAATATCGTCCCTGCCGATGTGAAAGCGATGACCGATTTAATTCTCCAAGGCGACCTGGTATCAGCTCGGCAATGGCACAATAAGCTCTTCTGCCTGTGCAGGAGTTTGCTTAGCCTTGCAACCAATCCCATACCTATAAAAGCTGCGATGCAGATTCTCGAGCTTGGGCCCGAGGAGCTGCGTCTGCCTATGATGCCTTTGGAAGAAAGTAAAAAAGCGATACTCGAAGAAGTGCTCAAAGACTATGGGCTTTTGGAATGACAGTGGCATCAGCTATTTTTGCCGTTCTGCGCGTCGCTATATATCCTCAGGAAAGCTGAAATCATCCCACTTACAGTGTGATTTTCCCTTGCATAGTCCTGGGCACAATTTGCCAATCTCTTAGCGAGTTCCGTCCTGTCAAACAGCCTCTGCAGGGAGCTCCTTATACTAAGCTCATTATTTGCATCGAAAACGACAGCCGTAGCATCATCTACTACAAGGTCATCAACTCCACCTTTGCAGGCTGCAACTGCTGTGCCTACCGCCATCGCCTCCAGCAGCAGGACGTCAAAGGTATCTCTCGGCCGGTAATGAACAAAAATATCACCAGCTTCAAGCACACTGCGCCAGGGCTCGCTGGCAGGTATTACAGTAACAATCTGTAAAAGTCCGAGCCTGACCAACGAACTTCTCAACTGTTTTTCAGCTATCCCGTCTGCTATCACCACCAGCATAAATTCGTAGCCACTAATTGCAAGGTTCTTTACAGCCCCAAGAAGATTCTCGAATCCATATCTATCGCTTCTTGGCATTGCCGTAACAATACCCCTTAAACGGGAAGGATTGCTGAAGCAGTCTGTACTTTTCCTGGCAAAGGTTCCTATATTTATTTGTTCAATGCGCCTGTCAAAGCCAGGGTAAAGTTTTTCAATATTTTCTGCGATGCTTTTAGCCGGGGCGGTAATCTTAGCGCATCGGCTCAATGAAATGGGAAGCTCGCTGCGCTTCTTTTGCAGCGAATTAACCGTTAGTACATACGGCAGGCCCAATTGTCCTGCCAACTGCCTTGTAAATAAAGCCCTGCTTTCGCATAAGCAATGCAGAACGGTAGGGCCAAATTTTCTGAGTCGATCTATAAGTACCCTGTTGTTCTGGCGCCACAGGCCGGGTAGTGCAAAAACAGTGTCTCTTATAACCTCAGTGGAGCTGTAAACGAGCGGTTCAATGTCAAGTTTTGGCGGGCAAACTAATACAGAGCGTATCGACTCGTCAGCTAAGCCTATCAGAAGATATCTCAAAAACAGGGCAAATTCTGATATTGTGCGCTGTGAAACTACAAAAACTGGCCGAATCGACTTTTTTGCCTCTTTGCTTGGGAAAATGGCTTTTTGTTTTTTGGTCATAGCCCTGCTTTGGCGCCAAGTGGGTTCTGTAACTGCAATTTTTTGGCAGTTCTATCTAATCGTCAATATGCTTGCAAAAAGACATTTTGTCAACTACAGAATTACATCGAAAATAGAAAGGGCGTCTAAGAATAATCTGCAATCACAATTGGCTGTGGCTGTAGGGGGATATCTTTTATCCCACCAAGTTTTAACTGCCGAGTTGGCAGGACAAACCAGGCTCAAAATGAGATTTCTACCAGGTACAATTCCGCCGATAAAACACTTAACTATCGATTCTTAAGGATCTTACAGCAATTCACAAACTTGAGCTGTGTTCGTGGCACAGTATTTGCACTACCATACAGTAATCGCCGGAGTTGCTTGTTCTGTCATAGCTAAACGGCAGGTTCGGAAAATAAAACATAGGTAACGACTGCAGGAATAACAAAAATTATGGTCTCGAATCTATCCAGACCTGAAGAAATCAATGTCCTGGCTAACGAGGCGGACTGGGACTGGCCGGAAGCGTTAAGCGACATATTCCGACCGAGAGGCATCAACCTGCTTATGGCCGGCACATTGGATGAGCTTGTAAATATTATAGAACAAAGAAAAATCCACACCGCCATTATAGATATAGATGTACAAAGCAGCACTTTAGCCACAATAAGAATCATCAGAATAGACTACCCGCTGCTTCCCTGCATTCTGCTGACGAGCAAAGCTGGTCAGGAAACCCTCCAGGAAGCTCTGAGGCTTGAGGTTTTCAGTGTCATCGACAAGCCGGTTGATATGGTTCTTCTTCAGCGGCAGTTAAACAAAATCTTTACCAAAAGATACAATAGCAGCATATTCGGCGAATAATCGGATAATCGTAATAACTTTCGTTTTTGTGAAAGGAGTAAGAGTAAAATGAAGATTCGACCATTGGCAGACAGGGTGCTGGTTCAGCGCCTCAAGGCAGAAACAACAACGGCCGGAGGAATTGTTCTACCGGACACAGCAAAGGAAAAACCGCAAAAAGGCAAAATCGTGAGCGTCGGTCAAGGCAAAGTGCTTGACGACGGGACTCGACAGAAAATGCAGGTAAAGAAAAATGATACCGTTCTATTTACCAGTTATGCCGGTACAGAGGTTAAAATAGAAGGCAAAGAATACCTAATTATGAGTGAATCAGATATTATGGCTGTAATCGAAGAGTAACACAAAATAAATTTAGTGTTATTACGCCCGCTTTAGCGGCGGGCTAATTGCTAAAAAGGAGACAAGAAAAAATGGCAGCAAAAAAGATAGCCTTTGGCACTGACGCACGCTCAGCTATAAGAGAAGGTGTGAAGAAACTTTCTAAGGCGGTGAAAATTACTCTCGGGCCGTGCGGCAGAAACGTTGTACTGGAAAAATCGTTTGGTTCGCCAACTGTTACCAAAGATGGTGTGACGGTAGCAAAAGAGATAGAGCTGGAAGACTCGTATGAAAATATGGGTGCCCAGATGGTCAAGGAAGTTGCCTCAAAGACCTCGAGTGTTGCAGGTGACGGTACAACTACTGCTACTATCCTTGCAGAGAGCATCTTCAATGAAGGTCTCAAAAACATCACTGCCGGTGCAAACTCAATGCAGGTAAAACGCGGCATCGACAAAGCTGTTGAATCTATTGTCAAAGAGCTCCAAAAGATGAGCATTCAGGTTGAATCAGGCAAGCAAATTGAACAGGTTGCTACCTGCTCGGCAAACCAGGACGTTGAAATCGGCAGGAAAATGGCTGAGGCAATGAACAAGGTGGGAAAAGATGGCGTTATAACCGTTGAAGAAGGTCAATCACTGGAAACGACAGTCGATTTAGTAGAGGGAATGCAATTCGACAAAGGTTATCTCAGCCCGCACTTTATCAACAAGCCGGAAAATATGACTGTTGTATTGGAAAAGCCATATATTCTCATCCACGAAAAGAAAATCAGCTCGGTTAAATCGCTTGTGCCCTTGCTTGAAAAGGTAGCAAAACAAGGCAAACCTCTGTTGATTATTGCCGAGGACATCGAAGGCGAGGCCTTAGCCACTCTTGTTGTAAATAAACTTCGCGGCGTCCTCCAGGCATCTGCGGTAAAGGCCCCAGGCTTCGGCGACAGAAGAAAGGCAATGCTCAGCGACATAGCGGTATTGACCGGCGGCCAGCCTATTTTTGAAGACCTTGGGCTTCAGTTGGAGAGTATTGAGCTCAGTCAGCTCGGAAGAGCAAAAAGGATAACAATTGACAAGGAAACTACCACAATAATTGAAGGAGCTGGGGATACAAAAGAAATAAAAGGAAGAATCGAGCAGATTAAAACAGAGATGGACAAATCCACCAGCGACTACGATATAGAAAAGCTGCAGGAGCGCCTCGCCAAATTAGCCGGCGGCGTTGCACAAATCAATGTCGGTGCCGCAACTGAGGCAGAAATGAAGGAGAAAAAGGCTCGTGTCGAAGATGCCCTTCATGCATGCAGGGCTGCAGTGGAAGAGGGAATCCTTCCTGGCGGTGGAGTTTCAATGCTTAGGGCTTTGTCGGCCCTTAACAAACTCAAGACCACAGGCGATGAAAAGATAGGCATTGATATAGTAAAAAGAGCAGTAGTTGCTCCAATAAAGCAAATTGCCAAAAATGCAGGCTTAGACGGTTCAATCGTTGCCCAAAAGGTCATTGAAAGCAGTAAGACAAACTTCGGCTACGATGCCCTCAGAAGAAAATACGGAGATATGATTGAATTCGGGGTAATAGTACCTACGAAAGTGGAACGTGCAGCACTGCAAAATGGTGCTTCAATTGCCTCGCTGCTGTTAACGACGGATGCCATAGTAAGTGAAATCCCGGAGAAGAAGGAAACTCCTGCTGCTATGCCGCCCGGAGCAGGTGGAATGTACTAAGCAATGGAAAAGGGGCTGTCCTGAAAAGACAGCCCTTTTCATTAATCAGGAATTGTCGAAATGACTTTAAGATTCTATAAAAATGCATTTTCTCAGGTATCAAGGACAATTGCCGCGTGGATATTTATAGCCGGACTGGTTTTAGTGGGCTTTGGGTTTATGATTTATCTGCTGCCTAAATTATTCGCCACGCTTGCTGCGATAGTGTTCTTCGTCGCAGGCATTGGCTGTGTGATAACTTCTGTCAAAATCTTCTTAACTCAAAGAAAACTGGACAGATTACATCATCAGAGCCCAAACATCTCAGAATGGGAAAAATATTATAGTTAACAGCAATTGTTACACATTATGGCCACTTCTCATCAACCCAGCCGCCTGCAAAACTTGCAAAGTCTTTAAAGTCAACCACACAATCATCGTTGAAGTCAAACTCAAGTTCATAAAGACATATCGGCGGATAGCGTCTGATATCGTCAAAATATACTGTGCCTGTGCCGCCCGGGTCGGGATGGCTGTCACGGTCGCCAAAGCCAATATACATCGTCTGTATGTGCTCGCGATTTACGCCGGCAAACTCGTCAAAACCAATCGACCACTGCTGCCAGTCGTCAAGCTGGGCGGCATTTTCATCGGGATGCAGGATTACTCCGGTAGTCGTACCATCAGACAAGGCAACATACATCTGCTCGGGGTCATTGCCGGTATCGCCTTTGAAAAACAGTACCAGGCCCTTAAACTTGCCGCCCTCTGTCCAGTCCTGCCCACCAAAATTCCGCCTTATTTCTGAGAAGTATGGTGCGCCGGTTGAGCCGTCGTTTTTGTAAATATATTTCATCGATTTATTGCCGCCATGTACCGGAGATCCTTCCTGTAGATATATAATCGAGCCGGAAGTATTGCCGACAGTACCGTCCATCCAGGTGAATATTATCAGGTTGAAATCGTCATTATAGGATTCCATATCGTCAACAATGGCAAATTCTCTTACCGTAAAGTTCCATATATTACCCTGCCAGGTGTTAGGCTCGGTTGTGTTGACCTCATCGATTCGCCAGTAGTATTTCTGGCCTCTGTTGAGTGCAAGAGGCCCATGGCTATTTGCGTCCTTCTCTACACTGATGGGCGTTGAACCTTCGTTTACGTCGCTTTCACTTGTGCCGAAATAGACCGTGTGCTTATTGGCCCAGATTCCCGGCAGCCAGGTAAGGGTAACATCCACCGGTGCCCCAGCACTATCATCCGAAGGATAAGGTTCGCTCGCTATGGCGGGATTGACAGCGGTTACTGTGGTGTATCCTCCGTCGTAGTCAACCTGCAACTCGCCCGCACCGCCGTAGGCCTCAATCCAGTGACTTGTAATATAAGGTGCGATATCATCCCGGACATCACCGCTTATCTTTAGCGTACCTTGTTCAATATCAATATAGCCTCCGGATAGCATTGTCAATGAGCTTGCAGTCATAGTCCCGTCGTAGAGATTTAAAATACCGTTTGGGCTACCACTCGTCTCATAAGGTATCTGCAGGCTGCCGGTGCTCCAGGTGCCGCCGGTCATATGGATTTTTCCAGTGCCTCCACTCCCTCCGAAGATAACTCTTCCTATACGGGTTTGAGCAGGAAAGCTAACCGAGCCGCTCGATAAGTAAACTGTAGAGTCGTGGCCTGTTCCAATCGAGCCTGCCGTAAAGCCATTGGCACTAATCAGGTCTCCGCCTCTGATATAGACTACAGCCTCATAAGTTCCACTCAACTCTGCATAGCTCCAGTAAGAGGCGCAATATCCTGTTTCGCCCGTGTCGAGCTTCATAGCAGGTACCCCGCCTCTTCCCGAGATGCCCCAGTTAATACCTGTGTCCATGTCCGGGCCTGTTGGTGGTATTTCACCAGGCAGGTTGTAGTTGTTCGGATTGTTCCAGTTGTCATCTACAGTGCCATACCACCAGACGGCCGCAGAAACATTAGCGGCAAAGTTTAATAGTACACCAAGGCAAATCAGTCCGATCAGTTTATTACGCATAATACTCCTCCTTTATAGCTAATCAACAAAGGCCATAGTTTATCTCAATTAAACAGGAAACACCTTTAGATTATGGCCAGAATCCGTCTCCCAGCCATTCTTTGGCGAATCTGGCCAATTCGCTGGGACTATCATATATAGGCGGCCGTTTTTCAAACACGGCATCATATTCTTCTTCTGTCATTACGGTAAAATCACCCTTTTCCTGAGGCATATAAAGAACAAGCCATGCCATCTGGGCCAGGTGAGGATTCTTCCTCTGATTATAGTAAGACTCGAGCACAGCCCGGCCATCGTCACCCATAGCCAGCAAGGCATCGCCGATGGGTCTATAGCCCCAATCAACATCACTGCGCAGACAACCAGGTTCAGCCAATTTCTCGAACAAGGAACTTAAGGCGTTGAGAATCTGTGGCCTAACTGCCTCGGCAGCAGGGTCAAAGCCAACCTTTTTACCCAGGGCCTGTACCGACCTTTCGGAAACGGCAACATTGTCGAGACCCACGGCATCGATAAGGGCCTGAACACCTGCGGGATAATTGAAGATATTGCCAAGTCCCTCTGCAGCATATTGTCTGATATTGTCGCACGGGTCATTCACCAGAACATTGACAAATGCTGCAGCCACATCAGAATCAGACATAAATACCGCCAATGTTCGGGCAGCTGTTTCTCTTACCATTGGGTTGCTGTGGTTCTGCATTTTATCGGCAAGCTGAGCTCGAACAGTTGTAGCCGGTGTGCAATACGCCAAGGCAGTAGAAGCAACGTTGTTGAACATAAAGTTACCATGCTGGTCAACAGCATTTAATATCTGTGTAGCAGTATTGGAGCTCCTGATACTTTGCAGGCCGAGAACGGCACCATTGCGGACAGCAGTTTCACTGTCAAAAAGACCCGCCTCAAGAATCGGTACACCGGCAGGCTCGCCTATCACACCCAGTGCCCTCATTGCCCATTTTCGAACAAGCAGATTCGAGTCGGATGCCAGCGGAATAACATCGCCGCTGGTAGCAGAAGTCTGGCCATCTATTATTTGAGCCAGGACTCGCATTCTCTTGTAAATGTTCGGGTCTGAAAGAGCTGAGAGCGGCTGCGCTGATATTTGGCTGCGCAACAAGTACATTATCTCGTCACCATACGAGCTTACTACAGGAATACCGAGGTGTAGATAACCATACGGACTAGAGGTTAACAATGAAACCTCAGTTCCTGTTCCCTGAGCTAAGTCTTTTAAATCCAGAGCAAGAGCCGAGTTGCCCCAACTCATAAGCTCATCGGCGGTCTGGTCGTTAATCCAGGTTTCGTAATCCATATCAACTTCGCCGCCGGTGCGGAAGATGGTGCCTGTGTAAGGCCACTGCTGGGTGCGAGTAGGACTATTCTGATTGATTCCTAACCCCTGATCGATCCCGTGGGCAGATAGCGCAGTTTTTAGCTCCGCAAGAAACTGCGACATATACTCCCCTCGCAGATTTATCCAGTCAGTTTTGTTAAATGGTTCACGGCGGATATCGACTCCATAGCGGTTTTTGAATTCCTTGACAATTGGCTCGTTGTAGCCGTACTGGTCCTGGAATCGCATTCCGTGGTTTTCTGCATAAGTTAAGAAAAATACACCATCGTAGTCGGCTTCGACAGCAAGCTCTACATATGTGTCTATAATTGCCTGGCGAGCTTCGGGATATGCCAGTTCGAAGGGTCCGGCCTGTTTGAAGCAATCATACTTATCGACAGGTAACCACTCACGATGCGCCCGACGCAATGGGGACTCCCATCCAAGCGGGTACCCATAGGCTGCGTTTACCGGTATATCTCCTCCTCCACCCCAATCAAAGAGATTCCCCATACCCCATAATTCCATCCCGCGGTCATGGGCTGCCTGAACGACAAACGCCTCGTTTGCATCACTTGCTGCCAGATATTCAATCCAGTGCCAGAAACTGGCCGAGCGAGGATAACAGCCAGGCTGTACTATATTAGGCTCTGGAAGGTTACCAAACGTTTTCCAGTCCTGGACTTCCTGCAGTCCCCGCCAGTAAATCCTTCTGGTTTTCCAAAGGTCCTTCAAAAGGTCAAATGATGCCTCGATTGAATTTGGCGATTCGATAGGAAGCCATGTGCATACAAAGCGATTATCACCGGTGCTGATATAATGGTCTATTGGGGGGTCTGCTTTTAGGATTGATTGCTGAAATAATGTGATGCTTAGCGCCAGAATGGCTACAAAAAGAAAATTTCGCCTTACCATAGTCTCATCACCTTTCCTTATAAATCGCTTTTCCTTAGAATCCGACCATATAGCTGCCGAAAAGCCAGCTTTAGGCCCCTTTTCCACATTTCCCTAACTTCTTTACCATACAACTGTTACGAATATACAGCCTCCATCCGAAGCTTATCTGCTATTTTGATATACGATGGACCAGCTAAAAAGTCTGGGTAAAATCCAACAAAATTATTATAAAAAATCAGGCCGAATAAAGCAACCAAAATATTTCTCAAAACAACCAAAGGATGATTGTCTGTGGGGCAAAGGCCTTTTTTCGACCTGCGTGCGCAAACCTACATTGCCGTAATGGGCACAGTGGACTATTTGCAGCTTTTCGGCTCTCTACAACATCGAATTCATTTTCACATCCGGCCTCCGTAAATACTTTGGCCTTAAAGCTGTCGGGTCGGCAAATCTGCCCTGCTGGGCTAAAAACCACCCTAATTCGTGGACTTTTTGCGCCCGAGGTCTCCAGTAGTCCCCGCTGAAAAATTTAATTCCCCGGGTAACAAACTTATTTTTATAGTAAACAAGGCCCTCTCCGAGCAGCCAGAGAGGCTCTGGCTGGTGTGTGAATTGCTTTACGAAGTTCGCTGCAGTTATAATGCAATCGTCAGTAATCTTGATTAAAGGCCAGTCAAGAGCAGCCAGGGGATTGCATCGGCCTCTGTTATGTCCGGAGTCTGCTTTGTGAGAATCGTCGCCGTCGGCGTGCCGATAGACTGCGGCGAAGAATTGATTACGTTTGGCATCTAAGATTACAGCGACCCTTTGCGGCAATTTGGTCTTACAACTCACAGATCTGTCTGAAACAAAGCTGGATACGTTGGCAGCTATCACATCGAGTGTGTCCAGAGCAATTATCTTTACGTCATTTGCGAAGTTTGCCATTTTCGCAAGAGCTACTGCAATACGCAGGCCGGTGAAGCTGCCGGGCCCTGCCGATATGTAGATTTGCTCAATATGCTTTGGTTTTTCGTTGACTTGTCTTAACAGCAGGCTAATTGCGGGAAACAACTCAGCATTGTGTCTCATTGGGCCGGTGAATTCTTGCTCTATCAACAGTTGCTCACCAAGGGCTAAAGCGACGGAACCCCATCTGCCTGAAGTCTCAATTGCCAGGATAAGTGGTTTTTTTGCCGTCATCTCTTTGATTATTGTTGGATGAGCCCCTAAATCAATTTTTTTCTTGCAAAAATGACGATAAGTATGTTATGAAGATTGTGTGAGTTTGCTCGGCAGGGAGACAGGAGTTTTTGTGAAGGACCGCAATGTTACCGGCTCATTATAACATAAATGGATTATTGGTTTGGCCGCATCATTTTGGCAGCAGAGCTTTTATTTTTTTTGCGTCCATTTTTTTTATCATTTCGACCGGCCTGGGGGCACAGAAAGCTCAAGCAGTTGACCAAACCCAGGACAGACAGAAGGTCGCTCGTCAAACTGCCCATGAGTGGATAGCTGTCGGTAAGGAGCAGTACAGCAGGGGGTTGTATAAGCAGGCTGAGGATTCGTTTTTGCTGGCATTGACTTACCAGGACTATCTATCGTCTTTAGAACTTGCCCAGATAGGCATATTAGCCAAGATTACAGATACAGCCCTGGTAAAAAGGGCTGATGCGCAAAAACATATCGTTGCGGCCGAAAATCTTTTCAAAAAAGACAGGTTCATCGAGGCCAAGGCGCATCTTGAGAAAGTCAAAGCAGGTAACTTTCTTACCAAAAAAGAAAAAGCTCAGATTGCACAAACACTTAATACTATCGATAAAAAACTGGCTGCCCAGAGAAAAGAGTTGATGGAAGTTTACAAAGCCAGCGTAGCGTTTTACTCTGCCGGCCAATACGAAAAGGCAAGGGATGGTTTTGTTGAGGTTGCCGAAGCAGGGCTATTGGTGCTTCAATCAGGCAAAAATGCTGAGGATTATCTGATTAAGATAAACGAGCTTTTCGGCCAAAGTGTCGAGTCGTTATCATCTATCAGGGCAATGCCTGACAGTAAAGATAACATCTGGCCGATATTGGATTTCGAAGATAAGTTTGTTAAGCTGGGTCAGCAGGCAGAACTGGACAGGGAAGTTCGGTTTTCCAGATACAGTTCAACTCATCGGCCGCTTGAATCCTCAGATTCGGCGCCTTCTCAAAGTCCCTACATAAGACAGGTCATGCGCAAACGGAATATCCTGCGAAGCTATGTCAGAGCGGTTGTTAACGATGCTTCAGTAAAGGTGGAAACATTTTTGGCCCAGGGTAAGCCGGCCAAGGCAAAAAAGATAGTTCAGATATCTGAAGCAATCGTAAATGGATATCATTCATACCTTGGTGATGAGCTTTTGAGAAAATACAAACTT
The DNA here is from genome assembly GCA_016935195.1 of Sedimentisphaerales bacterium. GTDB lineage: Bacteria > Planctomycetota > Phycisphaerae > Sedimentisphaerales > Anaerobacaceae > JAFGRL01. Next base: position 29,937 of record JAFGRL010000163.1, on the reverse strand, counting down.
GAATTAGAACGGCTTGAGCAAAAAATAGCAAAGCAGCCAAGCACGTCGGCTCAATAAATCAAAAATTATCTTGCGAATTTACTTCGTATATATTATACATTTCGCGTGGGCGGTTGTCTGGCCAACACTTTGGTTTGTCCACCCAACGGTTATCCAAGTCAGTTATGGCTGGTTCCTGAAGGAAAAAAACTTAACGTCATTCCGAGGCAATTTGCGCCTTTTCCGCATTCTCTTGTTTTGGATGACCTTTTTACTCAGCTTAAATGTGTTTATATGGGACCAAAAGGAGGAATGTTGATGCAGGGCTTCGGTCATATTTTTTTTCCTTGAAAAAAACACTAACCTTTTGTAAACTGGATTTTGTCAGGTGTTACCTATCCTTATGGTGGGTTGGTGTGAAATAGATTTGGTGCAGGAGGCATTTCTTTTTTTTGAGGAGGTTTTACCTTGAGACTGATAATATTTTCATTCAAAGCTCCCGGCAGAAGAAGTCTATTGCTGACTTTGGGCTTGATTTTGCTGCTTGTGATGCCGGTAGTCTCAGCCGTTTCCGAGACACAACAAAACGATGTCAACAAGCGGAAAGTAATCCGCCAAGTGGCAGCCAATTACATTCAGGTCGGAAAAGAGCAACTTAAAAGAGGACTGTACAAGGAAGCAGAAAAAGCGTTTCTCTATGCCCTTGATTACCGTGACTATCTGACAGATTCTGAGCTGGCCAAACTCACCGAGCTCCTTGAGAAAGCACATGTGCGTTCGGTTGAAAAAACAGATGTTAAGGGACAGAAAGACAAGCTAACCGAGGCCGAAAAGCTAAAGAGCAAAAAGAAGCCCTCGAAGATGCGTGCTGAGATTTCTGATAAGACGAAACAGAAACTGATTGATGAGGCATTTGAACCCGGACGCGGCACTGATTTGCTCACCGGCCAGGTACAACAGGCGAAGATAACGGCCTCACAGCCTGCGGCTGGGCAAGCCAGCTACATCAATGTTATTAACCGCAAGAGCAATGTTCTCCACAGTTACACCAAAGCAGTTGTTGAAGATGCAGTAGTCAAAGCCAACAACCACATAAGCCAGGGCGAATTTGACAAGGCTATGGAAGTGGTTGCCGCTGCCGAACGCACGGTCAACCAAAACCGTCTCCATCTTGGAGATGACAACTTTAAGTATTATTCAGACCAGTTAAGCCGGTTGAGTGATGAAATACAAAGCCGGCAAATCACAAGAAAACAGCAGCTTTCTGAACAAAAAAAGGCCGAGGCCATAGAAGCCCAGCGCACGTACCGGCAGCAGGTAGATATCGAAAGGAGCAAGAGGATTGCCGAGCTGATGGAAAACTCAAAGGCTTATCAGCGTCAACAGCGATATGAGCAGGCCCTTGGCCAGTTGGAGAGTTTACTTGCATTAGATCCTCACAACGACGAGGCTCTTGTCCTTAAGCAGACACTGGCCGATACTATCAACCTTAGAAAACAACTGGAGCTTCAGAAGATAAAGTCTAATGAACGAGTTAGTACATTGCTTGATACTGAGGAATCAAGTATACCTTATGGTCAGGAGCTTCACTATCCAAAAAACTGGCGTGAGATATCCGCGACTCGCAAGCCTGAGGAGCCCCTTGGCCGGGACCCGTGCAATTTGGCCGTATATAAACAACTTGCCCAGACGGTTGACCTTTCAGAGTTATCCCGTCAAATGCCTTTTAGTGAAGCACTTGAAATCATAAGGGACTCAGTGGTTCCGCCGTTGAAGATGTTTGTCAATTGGCGAGATTTAGAGACAGCAGCAGAAATTGACCAGCTTACACCAATCAATATGGATCCGATACCTTCGCTCTCTCTGCGTACAGGCCTGAAGCTCTTATTAGAATCTGTTTCAGCCGAGTGGGTTGAGCTTGGTTATATCGTCGAGGACGGAGTTTTAACGATAGCAACAAAGGATCGATTACCCAGTGAGTGGGAGATACAGGTTTACGACATTACTGACCTGCTGAGCCGGCCTGCTGAGTATTTTGCACCAAGTGGAGAAACAGGCGGAGGTGGAGAGGCCTCCGAAGGTGTAGAGGGCTTCCAGGACGAGGAGGAGATAAGTCCGGAAGAACTTGGTGAAGAGGCACTTGAGCGTGCCCTGGGACTCGTTGAGCTTATCCAGGACACGGTTGAGCCGGACAGTTGGGAGATATATGGAGGCGAAGGTACTATATCTGCTTATGGGGCCAAAAAATTGATAGTTCGCCAGCAAACCGAGGTTCACGCTAAAATTGATGAGCTTTTTTCGGGGCTGCGCAAGGCGCTGGGTCATCAGGTTTCTATTGAGGCCAGATATCTTTTGGTAGGTGAGAATTTCCTTGAAGATATAGGCCTGGACTTAGATTTCAGCTACAACGCACACGGCAGGACAGGCATTATCGAGTTTGACCAGGCGTCTTCTAATATTGTTTTTCCTGAGACGACAGGCGTTCCCGGAACTTTCGGGGGAGTTATGTCACCCCTTGGTGGTATTGTATCAGGGACAGTTGCTTCGACAATTACGGGCGGCTTTGGCAATCTGCTCCTTAATGACCTGGAGGTTTCGTACCTAATCAGGGCAACACAGGCCCACAGGGATGCGTCATCTTTGACGGCCCCTAAAGTAACTGTCTTAAGTGGTGAATCGGCGTCAATTAGAAACCAGAGACTTCTTCCCTATCCCGGCGACTATGAGTGGGAATTGACAGAGATTGGTGATACGGGCGAATTTTACTGGACTGTTGACACTGAGGAAAACACACTAACATTAGGCTCAATTCTCAATATTACTCCTACTATTATGCCGGACCGAAAACATGTATTACTTAATATTGTTACCCAGTTAGTAGATTTCCTAGGGTTTGAGTCATATGAGCTATATAGTCCCGTTGGCACAAGCTGGACTGTAGAGTGGCCGGCCTCGGAAGTCTCGCAGGTACAGACGCGCGTGAGTGTGCCGGATACCGGCACGCTGTTGTTGGGTGGGCAGAAGGTGGTAGTGGAGCAAGAAATAGAAGCCGGCGTGCCGGTATTGAGCAAAGTGCCTTTTATCGGCAGATTGTTCAGCAACCGTGCCAAAATCAGAGATGAAAAGATTTTGCTGATACTCGTTAAGCCCACTATTATCCTTCAGGAAGAAGCTGAAGCCAAGGCATTGGCTGCAGTCGATGGTTTTTGAACTGATGGTCATTAATAATCCTGATGAAGATTTTTGTTTTGCAGGAGGCTAAAACGCATAATGTGCATAATGCAGTATGATAATAACGGCAATTCACGGAAGTTTATATCCGATTATCTGCTATCTTTTCATTATGCCGAGGGGAGCGGGACATAATAATTCTACAGGAAAGGAGTTACAGTAATGAACCGCTTATTTTTTAGCTGGCTAATTTTATTATTGCTGGCAAGCTTTGTACTGGCAGATGTCTCGGCCTACAAAGAGGGTGAACTGATAGTACGCTTTGATGAAACAGGGGACAGTGGCTTCTATGGCCTAAAACAGGCAAAGCCACTGGAGAAAGCTGCCATGCGAAACTCTATATTGACAGCAGCAGGTGGTGGTTCAGTTAGACACACTTTCGCCAGGATAGAGGGTCTGAGCGTTGTTGAACTTCCGAAAGGCGTAAGCGTAGAACAGGCCCTGGCCTCGTACAAACAGACACCGGGTGTTCTATATGCCCAACCAAACTATAAGTTGAGGATAATGGCAAGGTTCCCCTTTGACCCGTGTTTTCCCAAACTCTGGGGTATGCACAACACGGGGCAAACCGGCGGAATTGTCGATGCCGATATAGATGCGCCCGAGGCCTGGGATTATGGCACGGGAAGCAGTGATATTGTCGTTGCTGTTATCGATACAGGCATCAATAAGCTGCACCTTGACTTAATCGCCAACAATATAGGCGGATATGATTTTGTCAACGATGATGCTGACCCGGATGATGACCACGGCCATGGAACACATGTGGCAGGAACAATTGGAGCAGGTGGCAACAACATTACAGGTGTTACAGGTGTTTGCTGGACAGTTAAGTTAATGGCCGTTAAAGCTGCCGATATTACGGGGTCCCTCGCCACAGACGACATAGTTGATGCAATTGGATATGCTATTACTAATGGTGCCGATGTTATCAATGCCTCCTGGGGTGCAAGTCCGGGAGCTCCGTTCGATCAGGCTATGTATGATGCTATTGCCGATGCGAATGATGCGGGTGTACTTTTCGTAGCTGCCGCAGGTAATGATTACGGCAATGACAATGATGCCAACAATGTCTGGCCTGCAGGATATGACCTGGACAATATTATCGCAGTAATGGCGACAAACGACCACGATTTGATGTCCGGCTTTTCCAATTTCGGCTCGAATTCGGTTGACTTAGGTGCACCTGGAGGTGGCGACGGTGCGCCCGAATCCGACATCTACAGTTGCTGGAAGGGTGGCAGCAACGTGTACGCATACGATCAAGGCACATCAATGGCAACACCTCATGTAGCAGGTGCCTGTGCGCTTTTGTATTCAATGGACCCGAATTTAACGGCTGACCGTGTTAAGGAATTTATCCTTCGTTCTGTAGATTTGACATTGCCGGGACTGTGCCTTTCTAATGGCCGGCTGAATCTGGAAAGGGCTGCCTGGATAGTGTCCAAGCCGGTTCTAAATAAGACCCAGGGAGTAAGACACTACACTATACAGGATGCTATAAACGATGCAAACGACGGCGATGAAATAATTGCAGATGCAAACAACTGGTATTATCAAACAATTGACTTTTTAGGCAAGGAAATAATCCTCAGAAGCGGCGATATCGAAAATCCGAACGACCCAAACACATCTTTGAATAACACCTATATTTCCGGCCTTCTGGACGAAGGCAGCGTGGTAACAATCGCAAATGTCGGCCCGGGCGCAGCCCTGAAAGGCTTCACCATCCGTGACGGCTACGCCATCGGCCCCTTATGGACTCAAGGCGATAACTTCGGAGGTGGTATTTTCCTTGATAACGCTTATCCAACAATCAGCGACTGTAATATAATTGACAACACAGCAGCATGGGATGGCGGAGGTATCTATTGCCAAGGCAATTCTTCGGCAGTTATCGAGAACTGTGTTATCAGGGATAACTACGCTTCCTTCTGGGGCGGCGGAATTCTGTGCTGGGAATCCGACCCTGTTATCAAAAACTGTCTTATAATCAATAACACTTCCCAAAGCCAGGACGGCGGCGGTATATATCTTGATGACTCAGCTCCGACAATCATCAACTGTACCATTTCCCACAATAAGGTTGCCAACCAAAGTATGAATGGCGGTGCAGTGTATTGTTATACCTACAGCTCAATGCGTCCATCTGCGCCGGAGATTATTAACTGTATAATTACCAAAAGCGGCAATAATGCAATTTACGAAGATGGTTCGCTATCTGACCCCAACGTCAGTCACTGTTTGCTCTATGACAACGCCGACGGCGACTATTATGATTTCGATACCGATATGGTCCTTAATGTCGAGGACTCTGACCCGAACAATCCTTTAGCGGGTAAGAACAATAAAGGCCAGGACCCGCTGTTCGTAACAGGCCGATTGGGCGATTATTATCTAAGTCAAACGGCAGCAGGTCAGGTTAGCCAAAGCCCTGCCGTAGATACCGGAAGAGGCCAGGCCAACGACCCCAATATTGAGCTGCACCTTTATACGACCAGAACCGACACCCTGCCCGACTCGGGAACGGTGGATATGGGATACCATTATGACGACACCGTTGCGCCTGAGATGTTTACCCTAAATTGGGATGTTGTTCCCCCGGGTACCGGCTCAATTATTACCACACCGGCAGGGCCAAACCATGTTAAATACAGCCAAGTACTGCTCGAAGCAGTTGCCGCCGACCCCTGTAATTATGAATTTGCTTCCTGGAACGGAACCGATGATGACAGCCGGACTGAGCCTAACAATATCGTTACAATGGACTCTGATAAAACTGTAACTGCTGCTTTCCAGACAAGGATAGTAAGTCTTCACGTGCAGGTTACAAGTGGAAGCGGCGAGGTAACGCTGGACCCGCCGCCTATGCATCCGCGGTTAGGAACATACGTCAGAGGCACGGTCGTTACAATAACCGCTATTCCATCTAACCCGTCAAATGTCGTTATATGGACAGGCACAGACAACGACCAGACAACCGTGCGCACCAATACCGTAACAATGACCGAGGACAAAGATGTCGAGATAGAATTCTACCAGCCGCAGATACTGCATTTCCCCGGGGATTACCCGGACCCGGCAGGGCTTCAACAGGCTATCGATGATGCCCACAAGGGCGATATCATTATAGTTGACAGGGGAGTATATTATACTCAGAGTGGTTACTGGGTGAATAAACCTATTACCATAAGCAGTACTAATCCGGAGGATCCGTGCTGCGTGGCAGATACTGTGATTCAACTTCAGACCGCTGGCCAGTGGAGTCGAGCCTTTGTTTTTTCGAATGTCGGGACAGATACAATTCTAAACGGCATCACTTTTAAAGAATTTATCGGCAAGGGCCGGCAGGGCCAAGCTGGGAATCCAGGAGCCGATCCTGCTACTTACGATGGTGAGTGGGGTGGCGAGGTAGGCGGTGCCGCAATACAGTGCCTCGACGCATCTCCCAAGATTAAAAACTGCAGATTTGAAAATTGCCAACTTGAAGGTGGCGATGGCGGACTCGGTGCCGCCGGCATAGCCGGCAACCCGCCGGACACAATGCCGCATCCTGACGGAGGCCATGGCGGCTGGCCGGGAAAGGCCTTAGGAGGGGCAATACGTTTAGCAGCCGGAAGCGACCCTTGTCTTATAAAATGCACTTTTATCAACTGCTGGGCCATCGGAGGTAATGGCGGCGACGGCGGCAACGGTATCGAAGACCCATGGGGCCGAGGCGGCCGAGGCGGCGGCTGGTATTACGGACCTTCATTTCCCACAGAGTGGGGACTGGCCGGTCCACCGAGCGACTTTACTGGAAAAGGCGGAGCGGTATACATCGATGCTGATTCTTCACCTACAATTAAATACTGCACATTTATCAATTGCCGCAGCGGAGGTGGTTTAAATGGAATTTGCGGTGTAAACGGGGAACCCTTTCCTTTTACAGATGAACCCAGCCTGCGCTATAAGATTCCGAGCTTTGGCGGTGCCGTTTATTGTGACGCAAACAGCTCACCAAAAATTATTGGCTGCAATTTCATTGATAACCTGACCGACCCGTGCAGACCAACGCAAGCAGCGGACGGATACAACAACAACACGCCATACGTAGGTTATGGTGGCGGTATAGCATTCGACGGTAATGCTGCGCCGGAGATTATCGACTGCAATTTTTCCGGTAATTTCGGGACAGTCGGCGGAGCAATCTGGGGTCGAAGGTCGGATTCAAATATCGTTGACTGCAATTTTACAGATAATTTGGCATATCAAGGCGGCGGTGTAGTTGTTGCCGGCGGGACAGCACAGATCCTCCGGAGTAACTTCAGCAGAAACGATTCTAATGCCCCTTATTCCAAAGGAGGTGCGATTTCGAGCCTCGGGGCCTATACTGCCGTGGTTGATTGCGATATAACTGCCAACAGCTCAAACGGCTCAGGCGGCGGTGTTTATATATCGAGTACAGGTATCGACGGTGGGCAGCTTAGCGACTGGAACTTTGTTCTGCTGAAAAACTGCATCATAACCGATAATACCGCCCGACGAGATGGTGCCGGGGTCTCTGCCAACTGGTATTCCGACCCATATATTCTAAACTGCACGATAGCAAACAACAAGGTTGTAGGCAGGGGAGGATACGGCGGCGGCCTGTTCAGCTCTTATAGCAATTATTCATACATTCTCAACAGCATTATATGGAATAATTTTGCCTTCAACGGCTCGCAAATAGCCGCAGGCAGCGGGGATTTCGTACATCCCCTGCCTTCGACGGTGAATATCTCCTATAGTCACGTCGGCCCGGCTTATGACCCAAATGTTGGCCCAATTGACCCGAACGGCGACTATTACCGTTACAGCGCATTCCAGCCCGAACACGAAACAGGCGGCTCTTATGGCGTTGACGGATATGTAGGCTCTGATGGTATCGATAGAATCATCTATTACAACGATGCCAATGCCTACATCTACACGGTTAGTATCCCAGAAGGAGCCGATGAGCACATGCACCCCGACAATTCGGCCTCCACTGGACCTGTTGCGCCACGAACATTCACACTCGAGCTAAGCTTTGACTTAGGCAGTGAATTTACCGGCGGCGGCAGTGACAACTTCAACCACCAGTGTGAATTTTACGTTGATGCAGCCAACAACGAAATCTATTTAGGAGCTTATGACGGTATCCTGAAGTATGTATATGAATACGACGTGGACGAAGGCATCTACAATTATGTCTATGACTCCACAGTCGCACCGCCGCCCAATAACCTGGAAGAAGAGTGGATACAGTCGCTTGCCTATGACCCCGATACCAGGACCTGGTACACCGGCAGCGGTACAACCGGCCGAGTTTGGAAATATGACGCTACCCAGGGAACACAAGGCCAGTGGGAAGTTGCGTTTACATACACGCCAATAGCAGAAGGTGGACACCACGACGGCATGGAATTTATTAATGGTTATCTATTCCTGGCCGACTATGCCGGCGACCATATCCAGCAGTTCACCCCGGACGGAACATTGATTGACATTTACTATCACGACCAATTTGACCACGAGGTTGAAGGCTTGGGCTGGGGCGCACTACATCACTTCTGGGCAGGCTCTCACGGCGTTGCGATGGAAGGTCCGTATGGCAATATGATTACCGAGTTTGGCGGCGGAGCCCTTCAGAGTTTGGGAAAAGTAGCAGGCCCGCCTATCTATCTCGAAGCAGACTGCGTTGTCTATGGCTGGGACCCGAACTCGCAAACTTGGGACATAAGCAGGGACAACAAGGAGGATGACCCGCTATTTATAACCGGGCCGTTGGGCGATTATTATCTAAGCCAGATAGCAGCCGGCCAGGTGGTTGACAGTAACTGTGTCGATACCGGCAGGGGCCTGGCAGAGAGCGTATTTACCGAGCCTAACTATACCACCCGAACCGATGGTATCATTGATGCCAACGAAGTGGATAGGGGCTATCACTACGCCGCGGCAGTCTCAGATCAGCAGTTCACATTGAATATATTCGTCACAGGCGATGGCGGCAGGCTCATTGGCCAAGGCGGAGGCTCCGACCCATTCGTCATTGAAGACCCGTGCAGCCGGCTTGTGAACCAGGCCACGGTTGTAAGCCTTGAAGCAGTGCCTGACCCCAACTATAGAGTAAAGCAATGGACCGGCACGGATAATGATGCGACAACAGGGCAAAATAATACGGTAACGATGGATTCGGACAAGACAGTCATTGTCGATTTTGAATTTGCTCTGCCTAATCTTACTATCCACGTTATAGGTGCTGGAACCGTTACGCCGGAGCCGGAAATAAGACATCTCTATCCTTTAGGAAAGGTTGTTACGATAACTGCAACGCCGGCTCATTCAACGGACGTCGTATTCTGGTCCGGCACGGACAATGACAGCTCGAGGAACCTTACCAATACGGTAACTATAACCGGCAATCACGAGGTCTTTATCGAGTTCTATACGCCTAACATCCTGCATTTTCCTGGTGATTATACGGAGCTTCAGTTTGCCATCGATTCTGCTCAGGATGGCGACAAAGTAATAATTGACCCTGATGTGTATCAAACTTCATGGGGTTTTGACGTTGATAACAAAGCCATTACAATAGCCGGCACAAATCCGGATGACCCCTGCGTAGTTGCTGCAACAGTTATTGAACTGGAAGTCGGACCCCAAGGAACTGTCGATAGTGCTTTTACTTTCCGGGATGTGGGCCGTGACACGATTCTTGAAGGTTTGACCATCAGGGGATTTAGAGGTAGGGGTGGTCGTGGTAATGATGGCGACCCCCCGGCTTATTACGACGGCATTCGAGGTGGAACTGTCCGTGGCATGGGAGTGTACTGTTGGCAGGCAGCGTCTCCAACCATCAGAAACTGCAGGTTTGTCGATTGCGCATCTATCGGCGGTGATGGCGGAAACGGTGGAGGCGGTGACGATGACCATCCTACTGGTGGAAATGGTGGGTGGGGCGGCGGCGCCGAAGGCGGGGCTATCTATTTTGGAGAAAATAGCGACCCGTGTGTGTTCGGCTGCACTTTTATCGAGTGCGAGGCTCTGGGAGGCAGCGGCGGTGATGGCGGCCAGGGCAACGATTCCCCCAATTGGGGCGAAGGTGGCCGGGGCGGCGGCTATTACTATCCCTATTTTGTAGAATGGGAAGACCTAACAATAACTGGTTGGCCCACTGATTATACAGGAAGAGGCGCTGCTATCTTTTTAGACATAGGCTGCTCTGCGACCATAGAGGAATGCACGTTCATCAATTGTCATACTGAGGGCGGCAATAATGGTATCTGTGGCCTTGGCGGCGGCGGCTCGTCACGCGATGAGCCGAGTCTGCGATGGAAGATTCCCAATTATGGCGGAGCAATCTTTTGTGATGATGGCAGCTCGCCGAAGATACTAAGCTGCGACTTTATCGATAACCTCGGAGATCCTAACAGGCCTTTCTCGGAACCGAACGACCCCGACAGCTACGACAATAAAACGCCGCACGTCAGTTACGGCGGCGCAATAGCCTTTGATGCTAATTCGACGCCGATAGTCCAGGACTGCAATTTCGCGGGCAACTTCGGGACAATTGGTGGTGCAATCTACGCACACAGGAGCCAGATTGAGATTTTCGACTGCAACTTCAGGGATAACGAGGCTTATCACGGTGCCGGTATAGTCCTGGCAGGCGGTCAGGGCAGGATTTCCCAGTGTGTTATTCGTGATAACGATGCAAATCTTATCGATGGTCAAGGTGGCGGAATAGGCTGCCTCGGTGCAAGTGCCGTTATTGCCGACTGCACTATAACTGACAATACCACAGCAGGCAGCGGCGGCGGAGTATATATCTCCAGCAGGGATGTTGAGGGCGAAAATATGACTTCAAGCGGCGGTATCACGCTTAATAATTGTCTAATAGCCGGCAACACCGCTGATAGAGACGGCGGCGGTATATCGGCGAACTGGAACACTGATCCAGAAATAATAAACTGCACAATTGTAAATAACACCGTTACCGGAGCAGGATACAACAGAGGAAAAGGCGGCGGGATTTACACCTCTTCAGGGAGCTTCAGCAAGATAGCTAACAGTATCATTTGGGCAAATAACGCTGACGACGGCCGGCAGGTAGCAATCGCTACCAGTTATATGCCTTCTATTGTGTACATCTTTTACAGCGATGTTCGGGGAGGCGGAGGAGTTGTTCAGGCACCGTCTTTCGGAGGCAATACCTGGCTGGATAATTACTGCACCCTTATATGGGACAGTACCTCTGATCCGAACTATCCAACAAACCTTGCAGGGACCAGCACAGACGACCCGCTGTTTGTAACCGGTTATTTAGGTGATTATTACCTGAGTCAAACCGACGCCAATGAACTGCAGACCGAAGACAGTCCGTGCGTCGATAAAGGGCTCAGTTTGGCTGATATATTGCCGTTAGGGCCGTATCGTTACACTACCCGCACGGACAATGAGCAAGACACTGACAGGATAGATATTGGTTACCATTATCTCAAGTATGGGGCTTACACCAAAGGCGATTTGAACTATGATGGAGGTGTAAATGATATCGATTTGTTTGTGCTACTGTCTCACTGGCTCCAAGAGTGTGACTTCCCCGGTTGGTGTCAGGGTGCCGACCTTAATAAGGACGGCATAGTTAACTGGATAGATGTGGCTATCCTCGGAGCTGCTTACGGCCAGGGCGACATCGAGCCGCCCGTACCCAATCCGATGACCTGGACGCTGCCACCGACCTCGCAATCTGACAGCTCGATAATAATGATAGCTTCAAGGGCGCTCGATAATTCGGGGTCTGATGTGCAATATTACTTCCAGTGTGTCACTAACAGCAGCTTTGACAGCGGTTGGCAGCAAGACCAAGTTTACCTGGCCGAAGGATTAGCCAACCAGACGCAGTATGGCTTTAGAGTAAGGGCCAAGGATACCAAGTGCCTGGGTCAATGCGATCCGGACGATCCGGACGACCCGGACGCACCCAACAAGACAGACTGGTCATATATCGTCTATGCAGTGGCAGGTGAGGAGGCAAATGTGCCATCTATTGATGACCATACTCCACCATTGCCTGATCCTATGGAATGGTTAATTGACCCTAATGCCACAGGGCCGAACTCGATAGATATGACGGCGGTAGTAGCCACAGATGAAAGCGGAGTTCAGTATTACTTTGATTGCATAACTCCGGGTTGTCACGACAGCGGCTGGCAGAACAGTACATTCTATGAAGATACCGGCCTTGAACCATTGACTGCATACGCATATGTGGTCAGGGCTCATGACAATTCCATTTGGTACAATGAGACCGGCGATTCAGACGTGGTTTTTGCCACAACTCTTGAGCAGGGAGTAATACCGGATACAAATGCGCCTGAGCCTGACCCGCCTCTGTGGGAGGTGCCGCCTCATGAAGTCTGGACTGGTATCGAAGATCAGTACAATGCGGTAATGACTGCAGCAGAAGCAACTGATCCCGAAGGAGGTACCGTGCAGTATTACTTTGAGTGCGTCGATGCACCTATAATAAACAGCGGCTGGACCGATGAACGGACTGTCAGTATATATATAGGCAGATCACACCAGGGACTTCGGTTCCACTTCAAGACAAGCGACGAATTTGGCAATGAAAGTGGCTGGTCTGATGCTGTGATATGTCTGCCTTGATATGTCTATGAAGAAGTAACAAGACCTCCGCTTCGGTCGTGCCCCCTCAGCGGCCGAGGCGGAGGCTAAATACTGCGCGAATTCCCAATCATTTAAGTTTGCTTACTGCGTTATTTAAGATTCCCTGAGTTTCCGGCAGCCGAGAAACATCATTAGATTGTCGAGTATTGTTATGGCTGTATAGTTTTCTGCTACCGGCCAGATACGGCCTACAATCGTGGCATCACGCCTTGTTATTGCTGCTAATTCTTTGTTCTCAAGGGTATATTTGTCGATTGTCTGTTGCGGCTTATCTATTGTAGGAGTCGGTTTTACGGTAAGTCTTGTTATAATAGGCTCGCCTGTAGATAAACCTCCGGTAATACCTCCGGCATTGTTTGACTCAAACACGACCTTGCCATTGACTGAGTGCATCTGGTCGTTGGATACAGAGCCTGTCATATCTTTAACGGCCACTCCGGCACCAACTTCAACAGCCTTGACAGCACCTATGCCGAGCATTCTGCCTAATTCTCCATCAAGTTTATTGAAAACAGGCTCACCGAGACCTGTTGGAACTCCGGTTACCACAACTTCGATTACACCACCGGCCGAATCGCCTGTGACGGCAATACGGTTGCATGCCTCGACCATAGCACAGGCCGTTTCATAATCAGGACAATTGAGTATATGGTGGACGTTATATTTGTTTTTTATCTCAGAGGGCTTGATTTTCGGCGCCTTGCCGCGAATGGCTTCAATCTCTTGCTCAATTTGAGCAAGTATTTTAGTTTTTTCGAGGAACCTCATATCCATATTTATCCGGCCTTTTTCATAAATTTCCTGGTAAAATGGATCAAGGTCACGGCGCATTTTCTTATATTGCTCGGTGAACTCCAAAGCCTTTTTATGTGTAACATCCGGACATCGTACCGAGGCTAATTCCTTGATATAGGAGAATATGCGTATCCCATGTTTACTGAGTACTTTTTTGGCTATACAGCCTGCGGCAACGATTGTGGAAGTGTAGCGTCCGCTGAAGATACCGGCTCCGATTGCATCGTCATCGGGGCCGTATTTAACAAAAGAGGCGTATGACGCATGCCCCGGACGAGGTGTGCGGTTAGTATCCTGATATTGCTTAATGTGAATGAAGTGGCGGTCCAAATTAGGTATAAGGATAGCCAATGGTGTGCCGTTGGTATGATTCTTATTGCCTGCACCCTCGACGGTATCTGCCACATTTAGACCTGAATATATAATAGGCAGGTCAGGCTCTTTTCTCGGGCTGCTAAGTTCATCTGCTCCCGGCTTTCGCAAAAGCAAATCCCCATAAATCTCCTGCTCACTAAGGAGCATTCCCGGAGGGTGTCCCTGGACTATAGCTGTTAAGCCTTCCTGATAGGAGCCTCCTGCCACTGTAACCTGAAACATACGACCAATATGACAGCCAATCATTTTTTTCTCCTGTTATTGCTTTAGTTCCATATTAGCTCCAAGGGCCTGCATAAGCTTGACATAATCCGGAAAAGTAACATCTATAGCCTCGGCCGTATCTACCGTAAATTCTTCTTCGAGGTTGAGCCCTGCCATTGCAAGTGCCATAACGATGCGATGGTCTGCCCAGCCGTGTAATCTTGCCGCTTTTGGTTTGCTTCGATGGATTTTAAGCCCATCCGGCAATTCGTCAATATCAATATTCATTTTTCGCAGCTCTTTTGCCATACATCGGATTCTGTCGGTCTCTTTACTGCGGGCCTGGGGGACATTTATTAATTCAGTTGTGCCCCTGGCAAATGCAGCAGTAACGGCCATAGCGCACAGGGCGTCAGGCGTCCTGTTCATATCTATTCGCACACCTCTAAGCTCGCCGCCTCTGATGGTGACTGTTTTTCCCTCAATCTTAATATTTGCACCCATCTGTTTGAGGTAGTCCACTACCGCCTTGTCGGGTTGACTATCCGAAAAGTCCAGCCCTTGGAGCTGCACTTTGTCAGCGGCCATTGCCCCGGCACAAAGGAAAAATGTTGCACTGGAAAAATCAGCAGGTATTGATGCCTCGAATGCCTTGAAAACTTGTTTTCCCCTGATACTAAACTTGTGAAAGTCATGGTTTTCGTATTGTATTTTTTGCCTGTTCAACCAATCGAGGGTCATCTGCACATAGTCGGGCTCATTCAACAGGGCAACTTCTATTTCCGTGTCGTTTGCCGCCAAGGGTGTGCATAAAAGCAAACTTGAAAGATATTGACTTGTAGTTGCAGAAATAGAAGTTTTTCCACCTTTTAGTTTGCCTGAAATCTGAACAGGAATTTTTCCGTTGTCTTTAATGGATTTGCAACTGGCCCCTAAATCCATTAGACTTTTCATTAAAGACCCGACAGGGCGAGTTTGAATCTGCTCATCGCCGGTGAAAGTTATAACTTGCCCTTGTTCAGCCAGAGCGGCCGAGCCCATAGCAAAACGAAGTGTAGTACCCGAATTGCCAACATCTATGGTTTGGCCTATGGCATTGATATGACCGTTCGTACCTGAAACCTTCCATAGGTTCGAATCCAAGATGTCAATCTCGGCACCTAATTCCCGATAACAGTTGACCGCTGATAGCGTATCTCTCGATACCAGAGGCTTTTGTATCAGACTTTGCCCATTGGCTAAGGATGCTATTGCCAATGCCCGAATCGTATGAGATTTCGAGGCAGGCATCACCACCTTGCCGGAGAGTAGGGATTTACTAACTACAAGTTTCATAACCTGCTCTTGTTTAACTTTGTATATGTATCTGCCGGCAGGTTTTTTATCAAATTTCGTTGAAAATTGAAAGGATTTTATGAAAATTGAGGCAAGACAAGCGTGATAAACTAAGCCTTATCGCTTATACCAATTGGTTTTTTGGCCCTTGTGCTCAACAAGGATTTGGACGTCTTTGGCATCTATGACACCATCATTGTTAATGTCGCCGATGAAATAACCTTTGTTGGGCTTAATACTGCCGAGCCAGTTCTCCAGCATAATACCGACATCTGTTCTATCAATAATTCCATCTGTATTTAAATCATACAAATAGATATTCTCAGTGTTGGTTTCTTTATCAGTGACATTCCAGGCAAGGCCGTATCGTTCAGGTAAATCCGGCTGCTCATCACTAAAGAGTACTACAATCTCGTAATCCGAATAGTTGGGGTCTAATCGGCAGTAGATGTGCTCAAGGTTATCAATGCTGCTGTCACTGTAATCGACTAAATAATCGTTGTTTGGGTCACTATCATCGATGGCCCAGAGTTCAAGTCGAAGATCGGCATCTTTTTCATAGATATGCTCAAAGGGGTATGTCTTTTCGTAATGATTGTTCCAGCAAAGTGTTATAGTTATGAATTGGCTGGTTGCATCCGGAATGTTGAGCCTGTAAACGGTTTCCGAGTTTTCTCTGCCGAGCATCTGGTTTAGATCCCAGCCGATATTATCGACGGCACCCGGCTTATGTCGCCCAGCGATAAGGTTTTTGTAAGCTCCGATTGCATTTAGCATCCCCGAGCCCTGGATATAATCCAGAGGCACATTGTGGTCGTCGTCCTTTTGTAACCTGCCTTTATGCCAATAGGGCAATTTGCTCGCAGAGTTTAGCAGAATCGATTTAATCACACAATTACCTGTCTCTTTGGAGGCTGCAAGACTCAGATTAGGTTCGGACATCGCTTTTTGGACTAACAGGCCGATTGTACCTGCAACCATTGGCGTTGCAAAACTCGACCAGTTACCTGTTTGAATATAGTTATTTGGTTCGTTGAAATCGGCTGCTAAACAATTTCCCGGTGCGATAATGTCTGGCTTGCACCGACCATCGGCTGTCGGCCCAAAGCTTGAGTGCTCTCGATAAGGCAGCCCGAAATGGGTAAGGTTGGTAATAAAGTCACTGCTGTTTACCGAATCCACTACGCCTACGCCTATCACATTTGTCCCGGCAGCAGGATAAAGCGGCGGATCGTGAGCTTCGTCACCGTTGCCTATGGCAGCAACAACGACAATACCATAGTGCTCGGCCAATGAATCTATTCCTTTTGTCCACCAGTCTTCAAACTGACTGCCGAAGCCGGCAATGACAATGTCTGCATCCGGCGCTGAGTGCGGAAATACGCTGTCGGTCAGAAAATGCCAGAACTCATAAACCCCTGCCTCTGCTGCCGGTACCAGGCCTTGATAATGAAAGCTGCCCAGCCCGGCATAGTAAGCATCAAGGTCTTCGCCAAACAGTATGGAACAAATTGCCGTTGAGTGAGGTGAGAGCCCTGCCGGCAATTGTCCCTCATCTTTGAATGTGAACTCTACATTATCAAAACAGTGATGTTGATTATTTGGTCGATAGTTGTTTTGAGGTTCGCCGTCTTTGTAAGTGGCGCTGCGGCTTATAAGTGCGAGTCTTACACCTTGTCCAGTCAAATCAGGTTCTGTCTGTTTTAATGCAAAAATACCTGCGCTATCCAATGCCTGAGGAACAATTGCTCCATCGAAGTGTTCACTTTCGGCCGCAACTATCCTATCGGTAGCTCCAAAGAGCAATGCCACAAATATTATCGTACCGATTGCAGATGTCTTTATTGCCGTCTTGAGCAAAAAACCTACCTCCCAGCAACCCCCGAATAAAAGGCCTGATAAGCTCTTATTTACCAAAATAAACTTCTGAAAATGGCTCAATTTGGACCCTAACTCCTTGAATTATGATACCATAAAAGCACTTCTATTTCAAGCATAATTTATGGCCATTTTATGACCAGCCGGTTTCCAGGCCAATAAAAGTTTATTAAAACCTGTTAGAAGCCTTGTTTTTTTGGTCCTTTTCGCTATTATTTAAGGCAGTTTCTTCATCCAACCGGACATGTGGTTTCGCAAAAGAAATGAAAGTAATATTACAGGCTGAGCAAATTAGGCAGATTCTGCAGGATATTGCCGGCAGCATCCTGGGCCGGATTCCCAGCGGGTTCGATATAGCAATGGTAGGTATCCGCAGCAGGGGCGAGATTCTGGCACAGAGGCTATCGGCCTTGATATCGAAAAAAGTAGGCAGGGACGTCCCTTGTGGTACGCTTGATATTACATTGTATCGTGATGATTTGAATTCTCCACACAGCTCTGGCCAGCCGCAGGTACGCACTACCGAAATCGGCTTCGATGTGGATGATAAGATAATTATTCTCGTTGATGATGTATTGTACACCGGCAGATCTGCAAGAGCTGCTATGGATGCACTTATGGATCTGGGAAGGCCCAGGCAGATTAAACTGGCAGTGCTTATCGATAGAAAGGGCAGGGAACTGCCTATTCAGGCTGACTTTGCCGGTGAGAAAAGCGATATTGCGCCAGGCCAGGTGGTTCAGGTCAGCCTGGTTGACTCTGACGGTAAAGACGAGGTTGTTGTCGAATAAACATAAGCTTTTTCCAAGCGAGGGAAAGAAGTTGAGGCGAAAGAGTAAGCAAAGCCTCTGGAGCCATAAGCATGTGCTGGGTCTGCGCGACTTAAGCACCGATGAAATTATTCATATCCTCGATACCGCAAAGAGCTTTGAGCAGATAAGCATGCGCTCTGTTAAAAAAGCACCTCCTTTAAGAGGAAAAGTAGTTGTCAATCTATTTTTTGAGGACAGCACGCGAACACTAAATAGTTTCGCTCTTGCAGCGAGCAGGCTAAGCGCTGATGTTATAAATTTCACCCAGAAAGCAAGTTCTGTCAGCAAAGGGGAAACACTTCTTGATACAGCTAAGAATCTGGAAGCTATGGGCATTGATATTGTTGTTATCCGGCACAGTGTCGGCGGCGCTGCGACATTTTTAAGCAGAAATATTAATGCTTGTGTCATAAATGCCGGCGATGGTTTCTGCGAACATCCGACACAGGGCCTGCTGGATGCCTACACTATTCGCAAAGTCAAAGGCAGTCTCGAAGGTTTGAAAATAGCAATAGTCGGCGATATAGCACACTCGCGTGTCGCCCGCAGTGATATGTGGGCAATGACAAAACTTGGAGCCCAGGTTATCTTCGTAGGCCCTCCGACACTGATGCCTGCAGCGGTGGACCGTCTGCCTGTAAGTGTCAGCTACAGTCTCGATGATGTAATTGAAAAGGTCGATGTGATTAATATGCTCAGAATCCAGTTCGAACGTCTCGGAGGAAATCCGTTTCCATCAGTGCGGGAATACTCACATTACTTTGGATTGACAGTCGAGCGTATGAAACGGGCAAAACCTGATATTTTGGTTATGCACCCAGGCCCCATCAACAGAGGTCTTGAGATAGAAAGCGAAGTCGCAGACGGCCCGAACAGTGTTATACTTCAGCAGGTTTCAAACGGCCTGGCGGTAAGAATGGCAGTATTATTCCTGGTAACTCAGGCAGCAGCACAAAAGATTGATTAGTGATTATCGATTATTGAAATTTCAAGGAGGTTAAAAACGAGAAGACAAATATCAATATTCGTAGTTTTGGTTTTCGTCCTTCTTCAGAGTGTAGGTGTTTGGGCTGTTGAGAGTGGTGCAGCGGGAAAACTTGACCTGAAGCTTCGGCTAAAGCCTGGCCAAAAGTATGGTATGCGGATAATTGAGGAAGATAAGATTTCGCAGACAATAATGGGGCGGCAGCAAGATGTCAACCATATCAAGGCTACGGGATTAAGGTTTGAAGTTGAAGAAGTTGATGCTAATAGCATCGCAACGATAAAACTTACCTATCAAACCCTTCGGGAGAAAACAAATAGTTGGGCGGGCGGGATGGAATATGATTCAACAAAGCCTTGCACAGCTGCGGATAATCCACTGGCTCAGATGTATACAGCTATGATGGGCGAGAGTTTTATAATGAAGGTTACGCCTGAAGGAAAGATAATAGGGTTAAATGGTATTGATGAAATGTTTTTGGGAATGGCTGAAAAAATAATAGTGGCCGAGGATAAGTTAATCACTAAAGCACCTCCTGGTACTTGTAGTAGGAACAAGTCAAACG
Source organism: Sedimentisphaerales bacterium (assembly GCA_016935195.1). GTDB lineage: Bacteria > Planctomycetota > Phycisphaerae > Sedimentisphaerales > Anaerobacaceae > JAFGRL01. The sequence goes on along the minus strand of JAFGRL010000163.1, from coordinate 10,085 downwards.
GCAATACTCCGACCGAGGAGACTCAGAAAGAAATATCTGCGGAAGAAAGAGCAAAGAAACGCATCGAAAGAATAAACAAGGAATATGGGTCCAGAGAGAAAAGGATAGAAGTAGTAAAAGAGATGATAAAAAAGATGCCCAACATGGGCGAGGACCAATTCAGGAATATGTTGAGCAATATGATAATGGTCTTTCCTGATCGGCCTGTTGGAATAGGTGACTCGTGGATGGCCAAAATGATATTGGCCTCGCAGTCATTACCCATCGAAATAGATGGAACTTGCACCGTGAAAGGAAGTAAAAAGGGAGTAGTTATCGTGGATGTAAGCTCAAAAAGGAACTTAGATGACGAAGCTGTTCCTATTGGTAAGGCGCGTATGAAAATAGCTGGTTCTTATCAGGGAACTTCAGAAATAGATGAGGCAAGCGGATGGATGATGCGCAGCAAAGCGAATATGCACTTCTCAGGAGAGATGAAAATGACCGGTATGGCCGGTAATAAGCAGATGCCGCAGGGAATGACAGTGCCAATGTCGATAGAGAGTCTTATCGCCGTCGAGCCAATGGAGTTGGAGTAGGTGGCTAAGTTGGAGATAATTGATTATTTTAGTATGAACAACGAACTATGAACTCTGAGCTTTTGATAAAAAACGGGCGGGTTATAGACCCTGCCAATGTCATCGACAAAAAATGCGATGTGCTTATCGTAGATGGCAAAATTGCAGAAGTGGCAGAGAAAATTCAAAATTCAAAACTTAAAACTCAAAACTATGGAACAGTTATCGATGCTTCGGGTAAATTAGTAACACCGGGCTTGATTGATATGCATGTTCATTTTCGCGAGCCGGGCGACGAGGAAGAAGAAACTATAGCCAGCGGCTCAACGGCAGCGGTAGCCGGCGGCTTTACCTCGGTTGTCTGTATGCCTAATACCAGGCCGCCTATAGAAAACGAAACCGATGTCGAATATGTTCATCGAAAAGCAAGGCAGGCAAGAAAGACCCATGTCTATACGATGGGGGCCATAACAAAAAACAGAGAAGGTATCGAGCTTGCGGAAATGGGATTTATGTCTGAGGCCGGAGCAGTTGGTTTTACCGATGACGGTAACGGCGTTCAGGACCCGGCAGTTATGTTAAGGGCTATGAAATATGCTGCGATGTTCGACGTTGTTATAGCCCAGCACTGCGAGGATGATAGTTTTGCTGGAAACGGTGTGATGAACGCAGGCTACTATTCAACTATACTTGGCCTGCCGGGTGCCGACGCTCTCGCCGAGGAGGCGATGCTTTGGCGTGATATTCAGCTTCTAAAAAAAACCGGTGTTCGCTACCATGCTCAACATATTTCAACAGCAGGTTCTATTGAGTTAATAAGAGCCGCTAAAAAAGATTCCTTGCCAATTACCTCTGAGGTAACACCTCATCATCTTCTCTTTACAGATAGCTGTTGTGTGGATTACGACACAAACTACAAAGTCAATCCTCCTCTCCGCAGCGAAAGAGACGTTGAGGCGCTAAAGCAGGCTATTGCCGAAGGCCTGGTCGATGCCCTGGTCTCGGACCATGCGCCGCATTTACAGAGCGAAAAGGAGCTGGAATTTATAGCCGCACCTTTCGGCATAGCAGGTTTGGAATGTGCTCTCGGACTTTACGTTGAGGCTCTTTTGAAACCCGGTGTACTGGATTGGCCCGGCCTAATCAAGTTAATGACGGAAAAGCCAGCCAGGATTATCGGTGTGGATAAAGGAACACTCGGGGTGGGTAAACAAGCTGATATTACCATTATTGACCCAGATGCCAAGTACCAAATCGACGTAAATAAATTCCTGTCTAAAAGCCGAAACTGCCCCTATAATGGATGGAAAGTTACCGGCAGGGTTGACAAGACAATCGTAGCCGGCGAGGTGAGATTCGAGGCCTAAAAGAAAATAAGATATTGGTCAGGCTGACCGAAAAGTACCGGGCTATATCATCAAATATACACAGCTTTTTGTTCTAAATATTTAAATATTCGATTCGAGAAAAATGCCGGTTATTATTGATGGTTACAATTTGCTTTGGTTTATACGGGAATCCGACGAGCAGTTTGACTCTGTCACGGATGCTCAGTTGTGCCAAATCCTGGGAAGGTACTTCAGGCTGACTGGTAAGCGTGGCGAAATTGTTTTCGACGGAACAGGCCCGAGGGACAAGAACATATTTAAGAGTATAACTAATCTGGAGATATCCTTCTCCGGCCTGGGCACCGAGGCGGACACGATAATTGAGCGAAAAATAACGGCAAGCACGGCGCCAAAAAGACTAATCGTTGTCAGCACCGACCGGAGATTGCGAGATGCAGCAAGAGCAAGAAAGGCAACAGCAGTAAAGTCGGAGCTTTTCTGGAAAAAGGTGCAAAAGCAATTGGCTCGCAAAAGAAAGACCCTCGAACCAGCGGCAAAACGTCATGGGCTAAGTGAAACAGAGGCCGATCAGTGGATTAAATTCTTTGATTTGAAACAATAAAAATGAGGCGGCAGCAAAACAGTACCACGCAGAAGACATTTAAGAGGCTCCCTGAAATGTACAAGCTCACGGTAGTCGCTGTACTTTTTGCTGTTGGTTGTTCATTAACGTTCTACTTTCATGGTGTACTTGGCAAAGAAACTGTATTTACACATTTCTTTTACATTCCTATTGTTTTAGCATGCCTGTGGTGGAAAAGAAAAGGTTTAATCGTAGCCATACTTTCATCTGCAAGCCTGGTTCTAAGCCACATTTTGCTAAGAGGCAGTTTAGCTGTCAGCGAAAATTATGTTCGAGCTGTGATGTTTGTAGCTTTCGGCTTTGTAGTTACCGTATTGAGAGAACAGCATGCCAAGACCGAGGAAGTCTTGCGTGTAAAAGATAATGCGATAAAGTCGTCTATTTACGGTATAGTTTTTTGTGATTTAAATGGCCATCTTATCTTCGTAAATGATTCTTTTCTAAAAATGTGGGGCTATCGTGATGACAAAGAGGTTCTGGGTACGGCTCTTATCAACCTCTGGACCGAGGCCGATAAAGAGCCAGAGGTAGAAAAAGCATCGCGTGGTAAAGGCAGTTGGGTTGGTGAATTGGTCGCAAAGAAAAAAGATGGCTCAACATTTGATGTTCAGTTGTCATCAAGTTTGGTCAGGGACCGGGCACAAAACCCAATCTGCACTATGATGTGCTTTATTGGATGTTACCGAGTGTAAACACGCTGAGAAGGCTTTACGTCAAAGCGAGGAACGCCTCAGGCTGATTCTTGAAAACTCCACTGATGGCATCAACATTGCCGAACTCGATCCCGAAACACCCAGGCGTCGGTTAATTATGTGCAATGACAAATACGTGGAAATGTCAGGGCGCAGCAGAGAAGAGCTTATGGCTTCTGAGGATCTTAATGCAATTATGAAGCCTTATGGAACCGACCAGCAGATACAGCAGGGCCGGCAAAAATTGAGCCAGGGTATTGCCATTCGCGGGACGTCATCGTGGATTCGTCCGGACGGCAAAGAAAATTACTATGAGTGGACAGCTACCCCTATTCCAATGGGGGATAGACTCTACATCGTCGGTATCGACCGTGACATCACCGAGCGTAAGAAGGCAGAGGAAAAACTCAAACAATACCAATTTATGGTAGAATCTGCACACGATGCCATCTTTTTTAAGGATCTGGAAAACCGATATGTTATCGCTAACAAAAAGACTTTGGAGGCTTTTGGGTTATCTCGTGAGCAGGTTATTGGAAAGAGCGACGTTGAAATAATGCCCAACAAAGAGCAAGCTAAGAACAATATCGAAGATGACAGGACCGTTTTTAAGACAGGCAAAGTTGTGGAAACAACTAAACAGATGAGCAGCGCTGATGGAAAAAGACTCTGGTTCGAAGCTATAAAGGTTCCGCAGTTCAATGATGAAGGGAATATTATTGGGCTTGTAGGTATCGCTCGCGATGTCACCGAGCGCAGGGCAGCCGAAGACGAGCTTTTGTTCAAGACGGCCCTTTTGGAAGCACAATCCGAGACATCCATCGATGGAATTTTAGTTGTAGATAATGAAGGAAAATCTATTTTATTCAACGAACGTTTCGGGAAGATGTGGAATATACCTGAGCATATACTGGGCACACAAGACGACGAAAAAATGCTTCAATATGTGTTAGAACAAGTAAAAGAACCTGGTAAGTTCCTTGAAAAGGTAAAATATCTCTATTCTCACAAAAACGAAAAAAGCAAAGACGAGTTACAATTTAAGGACGGCAGAGTTTTTGACAGATATTCTTGTCCTCTGGTAGATCCAAGCGGTCGATATTATGGCAGAATTTGGTATTTCCGCAACATCACCGAAAGCAAAAGGGCCGAAGAGGAGCTGAGAAGATCAAGGGAGGAATACGTCGCTGTAACAAATCTTACCGGAGATATCATCGTAAAGATTGATAAAGAAGGTAGATGGACGTTCTTGAATGACGGCGCTTGTAATTTTTGGGGCAGGCCCAGAGAGGAACTGCTGGGTACTCTGTTTGCCAACTATCTGCATCCGAACGACATCGAAAAAACAAACACAGCTATTGAAAAGATGGTTAAGAGCAAACAGATAATAAGTATGGCAAACAGACAGAAAAGTGCAAAGAGATGGAGGACAGTGGAATGGAACGGCATCGCCATTTTTGACGAAGCGGGTAACTATTTGGGTCTGCAGGCAACAGGCAGAGACATCACCGAACACAAAATGGCAAAGGAAGCCCTGCAAAGGGCCCGTGATGAATTGGAAACCCGAGTTGAGCAACGAACCGCAGAGCTTGCAGAAGCTAATAAGGAGTTACGTAGTGAGATCAGAGAGCGTCAAAAGGCTCAGAAGAGGCTGCGTTCCCTGACCTCGGAACTATCTCTTGCTGAAGAGCGACTGAGAAGACGAATAGCAACCGAAATTCACGACTATGTGGGCCAGAATCTCGCTATCTCCAAGATGAAGCTGGAATCACTGTCCGAACTTGTACATTCCCCGGAACTTGTAGAAACTTTAGAGGATGTACGTAATTTGGTAGCACAGACAATCCAAAGTATGCGTTCCTTGACATTTGAGCTTAGCCCTCCTGTTTTATATGAGCTTGGTTTTGAAGCGGCAGTAGAATGGCTGGTCAGACAAATAAGGCAGCAGCACAATCTTTCAGCTGATTTCAGCGATGACGGACAGTCCAAGCCGCTGGACGACAACGTTCGTGTCCTGCTGTTCCAGGCAGTTAGGGAGCTGCTGGTCAACGTTGCAAAGCATGCCAAGGCGCAGAACGTAACTGTCTTGACGCAAAGAATTGGTAATGAAATACAAGTGAGCGTTGAGGACAATGGTGTCGGTTTTGACATACCTAAAAGAAGTACCCACGACTACAAAACAAATGGGTTCGGCTTGTTTAGTATCCGCGAACGACTAAGTCATATTGGCGGCCGTCTTGATGTCAAGTCCAGGCCCGGGTGTGGAACCAGGGTTACTCTTGAGGCGCCAATAGGCCAGGCGAGGCAGAACCGCAAGGAGAAAACCAAATGGCGAATATAAGAATCTTACTGGCCGAAGACCACAAAATTACGCGCCAAGGCCTGCGTTCGCTGCTTGATAACCAACCTGATATGGAGGTAATAGCTGAGGCTGAAGACGGACGTACGGCAGTGCGCTTGGTGCGGGAATTGTCGCCGGATGTGGTTATTATGGACGTTAGTATGCCGGAGTTAAACGGTATTGAGGCTACTCGCCAGATCATTGGTGAATTCGGCGGTGTCAAGGTAATAGCACTTTCAATGCATTCGGATTCGCTGTTTGTAACCGAAATGTTAAGAAGCGGCGCCTCAGGCTATCTTCTCAAGGATTGCGCTTTCGAAGAGTTAGCACGGGCAATCCGAGCTGTTACTGCCGGCAAAGTGTTTCTCAGTCCCACCATATCCGGTGTTGTTGTTGATGATTACCTGCATCGCTTAACCAGAACCGAGTCTTCGGATTCGCAGCTTCTGACGGACAGAGAGCGCGAGGTCCTCCAGCTCCTGGCAGAAGGAAAGTCAACAAAGCAAATAGCTTTGAAATTGTACATCAGTGTCAAAACTGTAGAGACGCACCGTCGACAAATAATGAACAAACTGGATATCTACAGTGTAGCCGAGCTGACTAAGTACGCTATTCGCAAAGGACTGACGTCTTTGGAAAAATAACTGACATGCCGACCGGTCATATCTCGCAACAGTTTCGACGCTTTTCGCCTTGAAGAAGAATTGTCAAAAAAGTATCTCTTGCCATTGCCCTTTTTGCAGGTCAATATTATATCTATGAAGGATGTCAATAATCAGGCACAATTTACTGCTGCACGATACAGAATGATAAAACGTGACTTAAAAGGCAGAGACATAACCGACTCGAAAGTGCTCAAGGTAATGATTGAGACAGCCCGGGAGGAATTTGTGTCTGAGGCGTATAAATCCCAGGCCTATGCGGATCGCCCACTGCCCATCGGAATGGGCCAAACCATCTCGCAGCCCTATATCGTCGCATTGATGACACAGGAACTTCGGGTCAACCGCAATTGTGAAGTTCTCGAAATTGGTACTGGCAGCGGATACCAGACAGCCATACTCAGCAAACTTGCCGAAAAGGTCTATACAGTCGAAAGAAATGCTCAGCTTTCTGAGTCTGCCCAGGCCGTTCTTGCAAGGCTCGGGTTTACAAATATAGAGTTCTACATCGGTGACGGAAGCAGTGGCTGGCCTAACAGAAGATGGGACTGCGACCTGCAGCGCAGCGTTGACTGGCAGAGCTGCTTTGACAGGATTATTGTTACAGCGAGTGTGCCGAAGATGCCCCAGCACCTTTCTGACCAGCTCGCTGATGGCGGCATAATGATTGCTCCTGTCGGCTCACCGGCGGTGCAGCAGCTGGTAAGGTGGGAAAAGCAAGGGCAAAATTTCCGCGAACGATACATTTGCGAGGTCCGCTTCGTCAAACTTATCGGAGAATATGGCTTCGAGCAGTAATGGATTCTTCTAACAAGGACTTTTTGCATGAGGCAGGAAAGTATAAAGCAAGACAACAAATTGCAGCTTTCAACACCTATTCGCTACCTAAAGGGTGTAGGGCCTGCCAGAGCAAAATACCTTGCTCAGCTTGGAGTTAACACAGTCGGCGACCTTCTTGAGTATTATCCTCGTGACTGGGTATTTGCACCGGCTCCTACGAAGATAGCCAAAATTTTTCCCAATGAGGTCGTAACCATCTTAGGCCTGATCGAATCAACGGATTATCAAAGTTTCCGCCGAACCCCAATTTTCGAGGCTATGGTTTCCGATGAGACAGGAATCTGCCGAATAGTCTGGTTCCACGGTGAATACTTACAAAATCAACTAAAACCGGGACAGGTATTAATTGCCTCAGGTAAAGTTTCTTCTTATAAACATCAGCTTCAGTTAACAAATCCGAAATTTTTGGTAGCTGATGAAAAAACCACCGAACCAGACAAATATTTCAGCGGCGGTGTCTATCCAGCCTGCGGCAAATTGAGCAGTGCCCAAATAAAACAAATAATCACGCCATTACTTGACAATTTAGACAAACTCGTTACTGAGTTCTATGACAGGAACTTTGTTCGAAAGACAGAGCTGATTGGACGTAAAGAGGCTTTTCTCTGGATACATCAACCGCCGGATGAGCAAAAGCTAACTGCGGCAAAACGCCGGTTGAAATACGATGAACTGTTCCTGATGCAGTTAGGTCTTGCACTTCGCAGATATCAGATGCATCATTTGTCCGTTGCGGCACCGATGCGATTTAACGATGAAATTGACCGACGAATCAGAAAAAGATTTCCCTTTTTGCTTACGGCCGATCAGGACGAATGCATCAGTCAAATCGCTGCTGATATGGAAAAGTCAGAGCCGATGAATCGCCTGCTGCAGGGTGATGTCGGCTCCGGTAAAACTGTTGTCGCACTTTACGCAGCTTTGTTGGCCGTCGCCAATAAAAAGCAGGTAGCTATTATGGCGCCTACGGAGATTCTGGCAGGTCAACATTTTGTAAGTATTGAGAGATACCTCAAGAAAAGCCGGGTCAGGAGGGTTTTAATAACCGGAGGTCTCAAAGGCAAAAGAAGAGCCGAACTTTTAGAACAGGTCAAAGGTGGGCAAATTGATATTGTCATCGGCACAGTTGCCCTTCTTCAAAAAGACGTAGAGTTTAACGACCTCGGTCTCGTGATCATAGATGAGCAGCATAAGTTCGGCGTACGTCAGCGTGCGACTTTACGCAAGCAAACCACGCCTCACTGTCTTGTTATGACAGCTACGCCGATTCCAAGAACTCTTGCAATGACCATCTTTGGTGACCTGGATGTCTCTGTTATCAGGCATTGTCCGGCTGGCAGAGGCAAAGTTACCACACGATGGGTCGAGCCTGCCAATCGACCAAAAGCATATAATTTTATCATGCAGCGATTAAAAACAGGCAGACAGGCATATTTTGTGTGCCCGCTGATAAATCGTGCCCCGTCGCTCGTGACCTCTGACCCGGGCGACGATGTTAAAGCGGCCACGGACGCATGGCGCAACCTCTCAGAAGACTTCAGCCAATTAGATGTAGAACTGCTGCACGGCCAGATGCCTTTTGAGAAGAAACAAAGGATAATGGCTGATTTTAGAAAGGGTAAAATTGACGTGCTTGTCTCGACCATAGTTGTGGAAGTCGGCGTAGATGTGCCAAATGCTACGATTATGGTTATTGAAAGTGCTCAGCAGTTTGGCCTGGCGCAACTGCATCAGTTAAGAGGACGCATAGCAAGAGGGACAGAAAAATCCTATTGTTTTTTGTTCGCCAGCTGCGCTGGCCCCGAGGCAAAAGAACGTCTTGAAGTTATTTGCCGCAGCAATGACGGTTTTGAAATTGCCGAACGAGATCTGCGGCTGCGGGGGCCGGGTGAATTATTCAGCACACGACAGCACGGCCTGCCGGATTTGAAAATTGCTGATATCGTTGAAGATTATGATTTGCTGATTATGGCAAGAAAAAATGCATTTGACTTAGCTGAATCCGACCCGATGCTAAAACAACCAAAACACCGCAATATACGGCAGGCGCTGCTGGCTAAATTTGGTGATTCATTAGGCTTAGCTGATATTGCATAGGACCGATAACAGCTTAAGAACATCTTTTGGCTTGTAAATTTTGTTTTTACATTTAACATAATAGACTTTACGCTACTACAATGCAAATATCCTATAAAAACAAACGGCTCGAAAGATTCCTGATAGGTTTCTGTGTTCTGACCGCAGTTCTTGTCGCAGCTACTTTTGTGCTCCTGTTTGGCTTCGATAGACCATTGCTGCCTGGTCACATCTTGTATGCCCTACAGGCCGGATTACTATGTATCTTTTTGCTCGAGAAACTCGTCCGCATCTTCAACGCAACCTCGAAAGCAGAATACCTTTGGGCAAATTGGTTTGAACTGCCACTGCTGCTTGGATTGGGTATTGTGCTTTTTGCCTCGCCGGCGTGGTTCGCAAGATTCGAGCCAACTACCCTGCGCCACTTCGCGATTGGCATATATCTTGTTGTAGAGGTCATAGGCAAGCTCTGCAGAACCGTTGTTAATCTGGCAGCGGCCGGCAAAAATCCAACTCAAGTTTTAATCGCCAGCTTTTTAGTGCTGATAATCTCCGGCGCCGGCCTGCTTATGCTGCCTAAGTCCGCTGCTGGTGAAAACACCTCTTTCATCGACGCACTTTTCACTGCTACAAGCGCTACCTGTGTTACGGGATTGATTGTTAAAGATACCGGACAAGACTTTAGCCTGATGGGGAAGATTATCATCCTGACTCTTATTCAATTAGGCGGCTTGGGAATAGTTGTGTTTGGTGCAGTTTTTGCCCTGCTACTTGGCCAGGCACTGTCTTTTCGCGAGTCTGTGGCGATGCAGGATTTACTAAGCGCAAAAACATTAGGTCGGATAGGGAATATGATAGTCTTCATTTTTTTTGGTACCATTTTAATCGAGGCAATTGGAGCTTTGAGTATTTTCCGTATGTGGGACAATATTCCCTCCTGGAGCGG
>JAFGRL010000162.1 GCA_016935195.1 Sedimentisphaerales bacterium | reverse complement strand
TGGTTTCAGTCTCACAGGCTCTTACGATTGACTTGACGGTTGGCGGTTCTACGGAATATGCTGGCACCGCTGGCGAGACTATCAGGGTTAACCTGATTTCAGATACATCTGTGAGCGGTTTTGACTTGAGCGCTGTGGTTGAAACCTTGACCGTCAATTCTAACGGACAAGCCAGCTCCGTAGGCGATATGGATGGTAGTGTTGCGGATCAAGGTAGCGGTACCGCTGTTGGAGCCGGCGCTGGCGTAACGCTACTGGCTCCAGCAGGTGGCTATCTGGAAAATTACAACGGTGTGTTGTTTGACTTAGCTGCGGGTAGTGCCACACCGGCAGTGACTGGTGGCAATGTGCTTGCGTACTTTGACTACACCATCGATAGCAGCTGGGACGGTACCACCGAATTCTATATTGCTCCTCTTGTTAGTGGCACCTCGTATGAGTATGCCCCCGGTTCTTCTGACACTGCTGGTTTGTCTTATGGCACCCTTACAGGTAGCGGCAACATACTCATTGGCGGCCTACACATTGTTCCAGAGCCGGCAACGATTGCACTGCTCGGCTTAGGAGGTCTGCTTCTGCGTCGTCGCAGATAAGGGCAAAGCTAAGGTCAAGAACCTTACAAAGTAACAAAGAGACATCCCGAGAAATCGGGATGTCTCTTTCTGTTTGTGAGGGTTTTTACATTCTCAACAGTCAAAGTAGCTCACCCCTTCACTGTCCGTCCCCGGCAGGGCCAGTTTTATTGTTTTGGCTGAGGCTTTGCATATCCAGCCGACATTTTCCGGCGGTGCCTCTGGAAACGGATCATCATTAGGTACCATCGAAACGGTGGAAAGCCCATTTATTTGGCGTACAGCCCGGCAAATATTCTGCCCTAATATTAAAGACCGGAAAGTTCGGCTGTCAAAGGTAAGATTGTGCCTTTCTTCAAACCGCGGAAAAAGGTGTTGTTATATCAGGTCTGTTTGGTTATTATTTAGAAACTTTTTTTTGGCAGTTTTGACTAAAATCTGTTCTGATTTAATAGCCGGTGCGTCGACAGTTTGTTAGAAACAAAGGAATATTAACGCCAAATATCCTTATAATTTTTGAATTTGTCGGAGATTAACAATGGTTACGATAGACCTTTCAGGCAAAACTTCTTTGATAACCGGCGGAGGGCAGGGACTCGGCGCAGCAACGTGTGAGGTTCTTGACAAAGCCGGTGCCAATGTCATTATCAATTATTTCAGTGATAGTGCTGGCATCAACTTAAAACGAGCCGAGGAAACAGCTTCAAAACTTGCCGGTAAAAGTATGCTGGCAGATGCCGACGTTCGAGATGCCGAGCAGGTCCGGCAAATGTTCGAGAAAACTCTTGAGCGTTTCGGTGCCATTGATATCGTCATAAACAACGCAGCGGTGCTGCGTGACCGCAGTATCAAGAAGATGACCTGTCAGGAATGGAACGACGTAATTGATACAAATCTAACGGGTGTTTTTAATGTCTGTAAAGAAGCTGCTGAAAAACTTTCCGATGGTGGACGCATAGTTAACTTTTCTTCAATTTCCGGCGTGTTAGGCTTCTTCGGGCAGGGAAACTATGCCGCTGCAAAAGCGGGTGTAATTGCTCTTACGAAGGTGTTAAGCAAAGAGCTTGCCAGGCGTAAGGTAACGGTAAATGCCGTTGCGCCGGGTGTAGTTCTTACCGAAATGGGAAAGAGCATACCTGAAGAAGTCAGGAAGCAAATGCTAAATTCCATACCGTTGGGACGATTTGGCGAACCAAATGAGATTGCAAATGTAATTTTATTTCTTTGCAGCGATCTCGCTTCGTATATTACAGGCCAGGTTATTCACATCAATGGGGGCTGGGTAGGATGAGTAGGGTTTTAGATAAGAAGCTTTGCACCGCCAATGAAGCTGTCGCCTTAATTAAGGACGGTCAAACTATAGCCTCCGGCGGTTTTGTTGGAGCAGCTCATCCGGAAGCGCTGACATCTGCCTTGGAGCAGCGATTTCTTAAAACAGCAAAGCCAAGAGACCTTACTCTTGTATATGCAGCAGGCCAGGGTGATGGGAAAGACCGCGGTGCCAACCATCTGGCACATCAGGGTCTTCTAAAACGCGTTGTGGGCGGGCACTGGGGATTGGCTCCAAAACTGGGCAAGCTCGCAATAGATGGTCTTATAGAGGCTTACAATTTTCCCCAGGGTGTTGTTTCTCAGTTATTCAGGGACATCGCAGCCGGCAGGCCCGGCTGCATTACCCATATAGGCCTAAATACCTTTATTGACCCGATTGTAATGGGCGGACGTCTGGATGAGCGGACTCCTGCAGGCCTTGTAGAACGAGTCGAATTAGGTGGGCGCACGTGGTTGTGGTATAAATCCTTTCCCATTGATGTGGGGCTTATCCGGGCTACGGCTGCTGACCCTGTCGGCAATTTAGTGATGTATCGAGAAGTAATGTTCGGCGAAGTCCTACCAATTGCACAGGCTGCCCACAATTCCGGCGGAATTGTTATAGCTCAGGTGGAACGATTGCAAGAGGAACTGGCCAATCCGCAGGTAGTGAAAGTTCCAGGCATTCTGGTTGATAAAATCGTAGTTGCCGAAGCGCACGAGCATGAACAGACCTTCAGCGAGGCCTTTAACCCCGGCTACTGCAGCGCCCGACCAAAAGACGAAGCTGTCGGGGCAAACCTTAAGCCCCTGCCGATGGGGCCCAGACGCATAATTGCTGCAAGGGCATGTGATGAGGTTCCGGAAAATGCTATTGCCAATCTTGGTATAGGCATGCCCGAAGGGATTGCAAGAATTGCTGCCGAGCGAGGCCATTTGGATAATTTTACTCTTACTGTGGAGAGCGGCCCATTCGGCGGCATGCCTGCCGGGGGTTTGAGCTTTGGTGCATCCCTGCATCCGTATGCGGTGGTTGACCAGCCCTCTCAGTTTGATTTCTACGATGGACGAGGACTTGATTTCGCATCGCTTGGCCTGGCACAGGCCGATGCATATGGCAATGTTAACGTTTCAAAGTTTGGTTCGAAACTTGCAGGTGTGGGGGGATTTGTAAACATTACTCAGACTGCAAAACGACTCGTTTTCAGTGGAACATTTACCGCCAGCGGCCTGGAAATCGAGGTCGGGGACCGAAAGCTGCGAATTCTAAATGAAGGGATGATTCGCAAGTTCGTCGTACAGGTAGAGCAGATATCGTTTAGTGCAAAACGCTCCAGGGAAATCGGGCAGGATGTCCTATATGTTACCGAACGTGCAGTTTTTCGGCTTGTCAAAGACGGCATAGAGCTTATTGAAGTTGCCCCGGGTATTGACGTAGAAGAACAGATACTTGCATTAATGGATTTTAAGCCAATCATTCGCAACCCTCGTCCGATGCCCGCTTATCTTTTTGAACCTGCGTTTTGCAACCCATCAGAAAATACAAACGCACCGAAATAGAAGAAATTTATCTCAAATGCAGCGACTTTACATCATAGCGCTGATGCGAACACCGCAAGGCAAACTAATGGGTGCTTTGCTCTTGGAAACCCGATGGTACCTGTCTATGCGGGCGAATTACAGTGCAGAGGATTGGGGATGAAAGTCGAGGTCTTTGACGAAGATGGCAAATCGGTCATAAACCAGCGGGGCGAACTGGTTTGTACGGCGCCCTTTTCCTCTATGCCGATTTATTTCTGGAATGACCAGGATAACAGTAAATACCACTCCGCTTATTTCGATATATATACCCCAATGTCTGGAGACATGGAGATTTTATAGAAATCAACGACCGTATACCCCAGAATCACTTGATTATTATGCAGATATAAAAGAACTCAAAAAAGATTAACAAGAACAACCCAATGCCATAATGAAGCGACAGCGGTATTGAGAATAAAGGACCAAAAAGATGGATATTAATGAACCCAAGATAGAGCCCGACCAGATACTGCTGCTTAAAGATGAGTATTTTTGCCCGGATAACATTTGCATTGTTACCGGTGCAGCAAGTGGTATCGGCAGAGCAACAGCAGTAGCTGCTGCTGCTAACAACCTGTTGGTCGTGGGGCTGGATATTAATGAACAGGAAGCAAAAAAGACTAAGGAAATGGTCCGCCAGGCAGGTGGGCAAATGGTTTTTATCAAAACGGACCTCTGCAAGGATGAAGAAATCGAACATGCGGTTGCCGAAACAGCCAAGCTGGGAACCATCAAATACCTGGCAAATATCGCAGGAATTCAGCATATCGACTCCGTGGAAAATTTTCCTATGGAAAAGTATGACCTTATGCAGCAACTGATGCTTCGGGCCCCGTTTTATCTAAGCAAACTGGCCATTGGTCATATGAAAAAAAGCAGCGATGCGACAGGTGTAATCGGCAACATGGCCTCGATACACGCACACATTTGTACAGTGAATAAGCCTGTGTATAATATTACTAAATTCGGCCTAAGAGCATTGAGCCAATCCATTTCAGCCGAAGGACAAGGCAAAATTCGTTCCTTTACGGTAAGTACAGGCTTTGTGAAAACAGCTCTGGCATTAAACCAAATCCCTGCACAAGCTCGGCAGCGAGGTATTACACGGGAGGATGTTGTCACAAACGTTATGATGGGAAAATCACGCATCAAGGAAATTATGTCGCCAATTGATGTTGCTAACTTATTTATTTTTGGTTTTTCCCGATTTTCCAGATATCTCATAGGCGGTGATATGCTGTTTGACGGCGGAGTGGTGCTAACATATTGAAGAAACTGTTAAAATATAGCAGGATGTCCTATATGTTACCGAACGTGCAGTTTTTCGG
>JAFGRL010000161.1 GCA_016935195.1 Sedimentisphaerales bacterium | reverse complement strand
GAGTAACTGCTGATGCCGACAAAAAACAGCTCAGCGTTATCAAAGCCGATGGTTCCGTCATCAGTATTGCCCAGAAGGACCCCGGCAGGACATCCTGGGATTCCCAGTCCAACAGATGGATATTCGGCGGCTTTATGAATGTGAAGATGTATCCGGGCGATACCATCGTAGCTCCGAGAAAGATGGACAAGTTCTTCTGGCTTAAAACCACCAAAGATATAACAGAAATAATTTTCCAGATGGCTCTGGCGACCGGCGTGGTGCTTGCACTGTAATTCGTTAAGGATGATATTGATAAGCTTAAGTTGGTGGAGGTATCGGGGAGCAGGCAAATCAGGACACTTGTTTTTATATGGAGAACTATCCGCCCTAAGCAGTGGACAAAAAACCTTTTTGTCTTTGCTGCCCTTTTGTTCTCACAGAACATTTTTAATTTTTCTCTTTTATCGAGAACGATATTAGCCTTTTTCATCTTTTGCATTCTCAGCGGAGCCGTTTATATCCTTAATGACCTGCTTGACCTCAAGCAGGACAGGCTTCATCCGGCCAAATCGCATAGGCCGATTGCCTCGGGCAAATTAAAAAGTTCCCACGCATTTTTAGCGTGTTTAATTTTTGTGGGTCTGTCCCTGGGGATGTCTTACTACCTAAGGTTGCCGTTTTTTTTGGTTGTACTGCTTTATTTTCTTCTGCAGTTAGGCTACTCGCTTTTCTTAAAGCACGTGGTTATTTTGGATATTTTTGCAGTTGCCTGTGGATTCATCCTTAGAATTATTGCAGGCGCCTTAGTCATTGATGTGGAAATGTCGTCCTGGTTTCTTATCTGCGCAATGTTTTTGGCGCTGTTTTTGAGCTTGAGTAAAAGAAGGCATGAGCTTGTTGTTTTGGGAGACCAGGCAGAGTATCACAGGAAGGTTTTGAAAAAATACAGCCCTTACCTTTTGGACCAGATGATAGCAGTGGTAACTGCCTCGACGGTAATGGCTTATTCGCTTTATACTATGTCTGAACAGACGGTAGGAAAGTTCGGTACAAAAAACCTCGTTTTTACAACGCCTTTTGTGCTCTTCGGGATATTCCGGTATCTATATCTCGTACATCATAAAGACCTGGGCGGCAGGCCGGAGATTATTATTCTCGCCGATAAACCTCTGATGGTTGATATCGTCTTGTGGGTACTGACGACAGGAGTAATATTGTACAGCTAATCCGGGAAGGACACATGACCAGGGAATATTTGGTCACATATAAACCTTTTTCATTCAGGCCGAAAATTTTTTGACAATCTGCACTTGCAGTCGTATAAGATACCAATGATGAACGAGACAAATTACGACACAATGTTTGGAAAAATGGCTGTCGAGCAGGGCCTGTGTACCAATGCAGAGCTGCATAGGTGCCTCGAGAAACGACAGTCCCGCCGCAAGGTCAATCCCGTAGGCCTTGAAGATCTTATGATAGACCTCGGCTATGTAACTCTCAGCCAGGCCCAAAGGTTGAAGGACACCATCAAAGAGAGCAAGGCGGCGGTGCACCGCATTCCAGGCTACCAAATACTTGGCAAACTCGGTGCCGGTGCTATGGCGGTTGTGTACAAGGCTAAGCAATTAAGCCTAAACAGAACCGTAGCGATAAAAGTTCTGCCCAAACGTTTCACTGAAAATCCTGAGTATGTGGAGCGTTTCTATAAGGAAGGGCAGGCCGCCGCAAAACTGAATCATAACAACATCGTCCAGGCTCATGATGTCGGTGAAGCAGGAGGATACCACTATTTCGTGATGGAATACGTTGAGGGCAAAACACTCTACGACGACATCGCGGCTGGAAAGGTCTTCGCTGAAGATGAGGCTCTTGACGTAATCATCCAGGTAGCTCGTGCTCTTGCTCACGCACACAGTTGCGGCCTAATCCATAGAGACGTCAAGCCAAAGAATATTATGATAAACGCCGCCGGCGTAGTTAAGCTAGCTGATATGGGATTGGCCAGAGAGACTACTGACATCGAGGCTGCCAAGTCCGAAGCGGGCAAGGCCTATGGAACACCATATTACATAGCACCTGAACAAATCCGCGGGGAAATCGACATAGACGGCAGAGCCGACATTTATGGTCTCGGTGCAACTTTTTATCATATAGTTACAGGCCGGGTGCCATTTATGGCAGACGACCCGGCGGACGTTATGAGGAAGCACCTAAGAGAGCAGCTAATCCCGCCCGACCACATCAACACCTCACTTTCTGCCGGAGCCTCGGAGGTCATTGAGGTTATGATGGCCAAACGCAAAGAGGAGCGATATAACAGCGTTGAAGAGCTGATGGCCGATCTGGATTTGGTACGAATGGGCCAGCCGCCAATTCGGGCACGCAAAAGGTTCGATGTCTCATTGCTCGAGCAGTTAGAAGATGGTCAGGCAGTAGAGGCCGAAGGCGAATTCCCTATCCAGCAGGCCGTTACACGCTACCGGACAGCAATACTGATTTTAGGCTCAGTAATCGCTATCTTAATGTTGATAATCATTTTGCTAATCTTTTCCTCCTGATATTCAGCACTTGGCTACTGAACGAGAATAAAAGAGATACCGGGCAAATAAACTCAATGAGCCCCAACGGCCCCACCCTGCTGATTCTCATAATAGAGACCGACAAGGTGATTAAAAATAGCAGAAAGTATTTAATTTAAGAAAAACTTAAACTTTTTATAAGGTTTTAGCCAAGGGAGTTGATAATCGCATTTATCAGTAGTTTGCGGTAGCATGATAAGATAGAATCTTATGATTGGCTACGACTTATGAAATTTGAAGAATAACGGGTTATTTAAGTTCGGAACACAATGATGAAGCCAGAGTCAGTTCCAAACAGCCAAGCAAAAACAAAGTCGCTCAAAGAGGAGCAAGTCAATCTTCAAGTGGACATCACTGAACGTAAGCGGGCCGAAGGGCAGTTACAGAAAGCCAGTGACGAACTCAAGCAAAAGGTTCAAGACCGTACCACTGAGTTAGAAAATGCAAATGAACAACTCAGACAGAAAATAGAAGAGCTCGAGCAAAAAGAGGATGCATTACGCCAGGCTGAATTGCGTTATCGTACTGTGGCTGATTTTACCTATGACTGGGAATACTGGGAAAAGCCCGATGGAATGATACATTATGTTTCGCCTTCCTGTGAGCGGATAACCGGTTACAAAGCTGAACAATTTATTGTCCACCCCCAGCTCTTTCGGGAAATTATTTTGCCGGAAGATAAAGATATCTGGAACACACATCACCATACAGCTGTTGACGGCCCGAAATTAAGGGAAATTCAATACCGCATTCGCAGGCGAGATGGGCAGATAAACTGGATTGAACATGTTTGCCAGCCGGTACTTGATAGCCAAGGCCAGTTTTTAGGTTTTCGTGCCAGTAATCGTGATATAACAGATCGCAAGAAGGCCGAGGAAGCATTGCACGAGAGCAGGGAGGTGTTGCGAAAAAAGGAAGATAGTCTCAGTGAAGCCCAACGCATTGCACATTTAGGTAACTGGAACTGGAATATTATCACTGATAAACTGTTGTGGTCCGACGAGATTTACCGGATATTTGGACTTGAACCCCAGGAGTTTGGGGCTACATATGAGGCTTTCCTGGAATCGGTACATCCAGATGATCGCGAGTTGGTAAATCAGGCGGTCAATGAATCCCTGGCAGATTCAAACAAACAGTACAGCATCGACCACAGAGTGGTACGGCCGGATGGCTCACAACGTATCGTTCACGAACGGGGTGAAGTTACTTTTGATAAGGGTGGAAAAGCTATCCGAATGATTGGTACCGTTCACGATATCACGGAGCAAAAACGGGTTGAGAACGCATTGCGCAAAAGCGAGACGGCTCTTCGAAAAAGCCAGAATAATCTTCGATTCCTTGCCGGCAAATTACTTTCGGTGCAGGAAGAGGAACGTCGTCGTCTTGCCCGTGAATTACATGACGACCTAACGCAGCGATTAGCGGTTTTAGCTATCGATGCCGGCAAGCTTGAGCAGCAGCTTGAATCCTCGCCGAAACCGCTTCAGGATAAGATCAGACAAATGAAAGAACAGATGGTGAAGCTGTCCACTGATGTCCATGATATATCCCGCCAGCTTCATCCTGCGATACTCGATGATCTTGGTTTGGTCGATGCGATTAAATCCGAATGCGCCAGCTTCTCAAAACGGGGGGGGATTTCGATTAAGTATGAGCCAGTGAATATCCCTGAGGCAATACCTAAAGATATTGCTATGTGCGTATATCGAATTATGCAAGAGGGTTTGAGAAATATCGCCAAGCACGCCAATATAAAAGAGGCAGAAGTTCTACTTACCAGCACAGATGACGGTATCCGACTTCACATTAAGGATAGTGGCATTGGCTTTGATCTGGCAAATGTTCGTGGTAAAGGCGGGGTCGGCCTGGCCAGTATGGAAGAACGGGTACGCTTGATTCAAGGTAAGCTTTCGATACAATCTAAACCAGGACAAGGCACAGAAATTGAACTACGGGCACCTATATCGAGGAGATCAAAATGAGTAAGGCCCGTGTATTGTTGGCCGATGATCACAGGATTTTGGCTGAAGGTTTGCGTAGTCTTTTGGAACCCGAATTTGAACTCGTTGGGATCGTAGAAGACGGGCGTGAACTTATAGCCAAAGCAAACCAACTACAGCCGGATGTGATTGTAGCTGACATTACGATGCCTTCGTTGAATGGCATTGAGGCCATTGAACAACTTAAAAAGGCTGGTTCAAATGCGAAGGTAGTGTTTTTGACCATGCATCATGATGTTATGTACGCGAACCGAGCTTTTGAGGCAGGCGCATCGGGATTTGTCTTGAAACATTCGGCACCTGATGAGTTGCTTACAGCGATTCGCCAAGCCCTGAAAGGCAGGACATACGTGACGCCGATGATAGCCGGCGAATTGATGAATTTGTACAAAAGCGGCACCGGCCAGCAAAAAAACACTCTTGGCAAATTGACTTCCCGGCAGCGAGAAGTGCTGCAGTTGTTAGCTGAAGGCAAATCGGCCAAGGAGGTTGCCGGAATCCTCCACATATCTACCAGAACCGTGGAATTCCATAAATATCACATTATGGAAGAGTTAGGCATTAAGACCGGCGCTGAATTGGTCCAATTTGCTATTAGACACGGTATCATCTCAATTTAAGCTTGCGTTACCCCAGTAAATTTTCCTGTCCAAATCACGTAATTTTGCGAGTAGCACTTTGCAGGCTCGGTGTGGTATTAAAGAGCAAGTGATAAAAAAAAATGTGAGATGGTCAATTTGTCTGAAGTGAGGCATAATGAAAAAGGGATGCGTAATCTTGGCTGATAGTCATCAAAATTTACTTGAAGGCGTAAGGGGATTGCTTGAAACGATGTTTGATACAGTTGTGATGGTAGCCGACAAAAAATCGTTATTTGAAGCTGCTGGCAAGCTAAAACCAGAGCTTGCTGTTGTTGATCTGTCACTGCCGATCTCCGGTGAAGTCAACGTTGCACGCGAAGTTAAAAGCCGATACCCGAAACTCAAGTTTATTATTTTAAGTGTTCACGATGAACCTGCGGCTGTCAGTGAAGCTATGTCTGCCGGAGCATCAGGTTTTGTTCTCAAGCGATCTATTGCTACCGATATATTTCCAGCGGTAGGTGAAATACTCAAGGGTGGTACATATATATCACCCTCTTTGGAAGTTTGAATGTAAAAAAGTATTGAAGTATCTGATTTTGTATAACCTGGAAAGCTAAAATTGTTGATAAAAAAACAAAAAAGGGAGGCTAATTATGGAATTAAAAGGAAGTCAAACAGAAAAGAATTTGTTAACGGCGTTCGCTGGTGAGTCTCAGGCAAGAAACAGATACACGTATTTCGCCAGCCAGGCTAAGAAAGACGGGTACGAGCAGATAAGAGCTATTTTTGAAGAGACAGCGAATCAGGAAAAAGAACATGCCAAAAGAGAATTCAAGTTTTTAGAAGGCGGTGAGGTTGAGATTGCAGCGGCTTTCCCTGCTGGTGTTATCTGCAGCACAATCGACAATCTCAAAGCCGCCGCAGCCGGCGAAGATTATGAAACTACCGAGATGTATCCTGAGTTTGCAAAAATCGCCGACGATGAGGGTTTTAGTGAAATCGCAGAGGTGTTTAGAAACATAGCTGTTGCAGAGGCCCGCCACAGAGACCGGTATCTGGCGTTAGCTGAAAATATTGAACAGGGCAGGGTATTTAAGAAAGACGCTCCAGTTCGCTGGGTCTGCAGAAACTGCGGCTATGTACACCAAGGCCCAGACGCGCCTGATAAGTGTCCTGCCTGTGCACATCCGCAGGCTCATTTTGAACTGGAAGCGACTAATTACTGACAGCCGGCATATCCGGCACACAGACGAGAAACCTTATAGCAATTTTGACATCACAGGATTATAATTGCAGTGCCGGAAAAATCCCTGCGAGAAGGAGCAAATACCGGGGAAAATGTGCTGGTTTACAAAACAGCTTCATAGTGCTCACAGTTGAATTTTCCCGTTTGTTCGCGGGTAAGAAACTTTATAACAATAATTTACAATCCCACTCGCGGGAATTTATTACCCTGAAGGGTATAAAACTGATACCTTTAATGCAAATTTTAGAGAAAATCCGACCAGCCGTGCTAGAGCCACGGCGAGGCAGGAGCGATTCAACGGGGAAAATAAAGAGCCGCAGTAAAAGACGACAAAGTCGCAGGGTGTAAAATATGTATGTTAGTTTTGTTTGGCCATAACGGCCAGTTACCATGTGCTGGGATCATTGATATCTTTTAGCCAGTCCTCACAGAATGCAGCTAAATCATAATTACCTACATAACCATCAGGAATTCCATTTGGCCCACAAATATCTGACACATATTGTCCGGGCCCTTTTTGCCAATCTTCTGCGAAAATAGCAAAATCCTCGAAATTGACTTCGTTGCTGTCATCTAAATCAGCAAGAATCCTTGAGTTAATATCAAGTTCTAATTCTCAATAAGGAATCCATTGATTATAAGTCCCAGCAGGAACATCAATAAGAGAAACATTTCCACCATTATTTGCAATTGCTCTTCTTACATCAACAACAGAACCATAAGGTAATCTATCTGATTGATAAAGGATTGCCTTGTCTCCAAAAGTATAATCCCCTCCTCCACCAAAAGGATTAGTTGGATAAGGAAAACTAAATTCTAGCCAATTAGTTTTATTTTCTGTTAAAGTTCCATTAAAACTTAATTTAATATTATAAGGAACATTACTATCTTCAGTTCTAAAATCATCCCATAATTTGTGGGTTATAATATCAGAATAAATATTAGGATAACCTGGAAGTTTATTCATAGCCTCATTATCATTATTATCAATACCATTTTTAGAATCTCCAAAATTAACATCATCCCTATAGATATTAACATATTCAAAGTAAGAATTCAAATGATTTTTTATTTTTAAATCTCCTGGATTTGAGGCATTAACATTTCCAATTAATCCTCCAAGAAATATTACACAACTCACCAAAATCCTTTCTGCATATTTGCTTTTCATTTTGCTATTCTCACCATATCAAAATACCCAGTTCTGTAACGTTGTTTTAAGCTATAAAATCGGACTTCTATTGTACCAAAACCAAGTCTGATAAGCAAGGCTTTTTATCTGCGTCTTTCCTATAAATGACTTTACAGCACGACCATCACTGTGTTACTCGCTGCCTTTAGGCAGGTAGATAGTGCGTAGTCAGGTCTCTTTTCCACAATAACGGTGGTCTGCAAATCATAGAACCACTTCCACAACGTTGCTGGGTAAAGCTTCATCTGTGACATATCACGCTTGGTGCCTATCCGAATAACTTTTGTGAATTCCTGTCTTTGCGAGGCCTGAAAGGCCGTGGCAATCTCAAACGCTCGAAAATCGAGATTGCTTCGTCGCTTCGCTCCTCGCAATGACAAAACCGAAGGGTTATTCGGATAGGCTCTTAATATGCTACAACTGGCGTTTCATTTATGGCAGATAACGCTTCATCTGTGGCAGAACACCGTTCATTTGCGACATATTAAGCCTTATTTATTACGGATAACGCTTTATCTACGATAGATTAAACTTCATATATGGCATATCACATTTACGATGCGATATTGTAACCTCCCCAACCCACGGAGTAAACTTACAATGCCACGATGAACGGACATTATTTTATATCCTCAATGATTTGGGTTATGGTATCGTGTAAAGGTTTAATTTTGGTTTGGCAGACATCGAAAATTGCTTCGGCATTCACGTCAAAATACTGGTGGGAAATAATATCTCTGAGGCCTTTTGCTTTTTTCCAGTCTATTTGAGAGTATTTTGGCAGTAATGAGCCTTGAGTAATTTTGTCAAGTTTCTTTAACGATTCTCCAATGGCGATCAACGGCATACAGATGGAATCCAGTTTTTCCAAGCCTGCAGGTGAATCAGTAAAATCCGAAACAGTCTTTACCGGCTTAAATCTGCTAAGTATGGTCTGCGATGCCGTTCGTATCTGCCCAAGGACTTCGAGAACCAACTCCTTATCATACATAGATCGCTTCCTTATCGATTCTGTTTTTAAGAAAAATATTCATTTTTTCGCGATAACTAATTACATCAACATTTGTGTGCAGCGTTTCTTCCAAATCCTGTTTTATACCTATCATATTAAACAGGTCCTGTTTTTTCAGCTTTATAACAATATCAACATCACTGTCGGCCTGACTTTCATCGCGTGCTGCAGAACCAAACAGGCCAAGAGATATTATTCCATATTGTTCAGCACATTTCCCCTTGAATGCTCTCAGTATTTTTAATATTTCTGTATGTGACATTTTTACATCTCCATTTTTCCATCTTTTTTACGGATAATTTTATATAAAACTATTAGACGAGTATTCTACACCGTTTTTTTGCCTCTTAGGCCGTTTACAATACCAACTTTTACTTTCATAAAGTAAACCGCCTTAGCGGAAAAGTCAACTGATTTTGGCTTGCATCCCCGTTACCCGCTACCCGCATACGCGGGCACAAGCTGCGCAGGCACAAGTTTCATGTGGACAAGTTTATTGCTTTATGCCGCTGGGATGTCTGTGTATAATAACGTTACTGTCGTCGAGAAAAGGCACGAAGAACGGTAAATGCACTGTGAAATAGGATTACAAAGAGGGCTACAATTATGAGGCAGATTAAAACTAATGTACATGCTGTCGGTGCAATCGACTTCGATGTCAGGTTGTTTGATAGATTGATTCCGCTGCCGGATGGTACCAGTTACAATTCTTACCTGATAAATGGCAGCGAAAAAATAGCTTTGCTCGATACGGTTGACCCAGCTAAACGTGAGGTTCTTATTGACAATCTTTCCAAGGCTGGAGTAAACAAGCTTGATTACATTATTGCTCATCATGCCGAGCAGGATCATTCTGGTTCATTAGCCGATATACTGAGCCTGTACCCTGATGCAAAGGTAGTAACAAATCCCAAATGCAAAACTATGTTGATTGAACTCCTTGATATCCAGGATGATAAATTTATCACTGTTGAGGATGGCGAAACACTTTCTCTGGGTGGAAAGAGCTTACAGTTTATTTATCTGCCGTGGGTACATTGGCCGGAAACTTTTGCGACATATCTGCAGGAAGATAAGATATTGTTTCCGTGTGATTTTTTTGGTGCTCATCTTGCAACAAGCAGTTTGTTCGTAGATGACGAAGCTACAGTTTACGAATCGGCCAAACGATATTATGCCGAGATTATGATGCCCTTTAGGCGGCAGATAAATACTAACCTGGCAAAGCTTGAGACTTTGGAGATTGAGATGATAGCTCCCAGTCACGGCCCAGTACATAACCGGCCCAATTTTATTGTTGATGCTTATAGAGACTGGGCCTCTGTGACGGTTAAAAATGAAGTTGTCCTGCCTTACGTCTCAATGCATGGCAGTACCGCTAAGATGGTTTCTTTTCTTACCGATGCCCTGATCGAAAGAGGTATTACGGTAAAGCAATTCGAGCTTTCAACCGTAGATATAGGCAAACTTGCTATGGCGCTGGTAGATGCTGCAACGATAGTAATCGGTTCGCCTACAGTATTGATTGGCCCCCATCCATGTGCGGCTTATGCTGCATTTTTAGCTAACGCACTTCGGCCTAAAACGAAATTTGCTTCTATCATAGGTTCTTTCGGCTGGGGAGGAAAAATGGTTGAACAGCTGACAGCTATGTTGCCAAACCTTAAGGCCGAAATCTTAGAACCCGTAATAACAAAAGGTTTCCCAAAAGATAATGATTTACTGGCTTTGGACAGGTTGGCTGATGAAATCTTCGCCAAGCACAAAGAGCTTGGAATTGTAAACTGATATTTTTAAATTACGAAAGGGAATAATATGGCTGAAAGACTTCAAATCTACAAATGTGCGGTGTGCGGCAATATCGTGGAGGTTCTTCACGGCGGTGTTGGAGAATTGGTCTGCTGCGGGCAGCCGATGGAACTTCTGAACGAAAAAACCGCTGATGTCGCAACAGAAAAACATGTGCCGGTGATAGAGAAAATCAATGGTGGCTACAAGGTTAAAGTTGGCAGTACTTTGCACCCGATGGAAGAAAAGCATTATATCGAGTGGATTGAACTGCTTGCTGACGGCAAGGCATATCGGCAGTTCCTAAATCCCGGCGATACACCGCAGGCGGAATTCGGCGTGCAGGCTGATTCGGTAACCGCAAGAGAACATTGCAATGTTCACGGGCTGTGGAAAGGAGACTGACAATGCCGATCACATTTAATGCAAATGAAATTTTCGAGATGGCAGAGGAAATCGAAAGAAATGGTGCTAAGTTCTATCGCAAGGCGGCTGAAAACACTTCAGATGAAGAAACTAAAAAAATGCTGCTCGATATGGCTGATATGGAGGATGGGCATCTTGCAACTTTCAAGGAAATGAGAGAACAATTTAGCGGTCAGGCGAAGGGCTGGACAGTTTTTGACCCTGATAATCAATCGGTTTTGTACTTGCAGACAATGGCTGATGCTCGGGGCTATGAAGGTAAGATAACCCCAAACAAAGAGCTGACCGGCAACGAAACAACAAAGGAAATTCTTGATATAGCCTTGAATTCTGAAAAGGAGTCAGTTGTTTTCTACTTTGGCTTGAAGGGCATGGTACCTGTCAAAGCTGGCAGAGACAAAGTCGAAGCGATTATCATCGAAGAACTCAGTCACATCACTACTCTGCTGAAGCAGCTGAAATCTTTGTGATAGTCGATTAATATCAGGTTTTGAACCCATTGCTGTCTGTGGAGAGACAGATGTTAGATTTGGAGTCATTGTTTAATCTTAGTTACGGAATGTGTATCATCAGTTCCAAAAAGGGCAATGATTTCAATGGCTGCATTGTCAATACCGTCTTTCAAATAACACCTGAACCGCCTATGATAGCAGTTAGTGTTAATAGGCAAAATCTGACTCATGAATATATTACCAAAAGTAAAGTATTTGTTGTATCGATTCTTGCCGAAGTTGCGCCGCTGGAGTTTATAGGAAGATTCGGCTTTAGAACCGGCAGAGATACAGACAAATTCCAGGGTGTTAACTACAAGCTCAGTATAGCCGGGGCCCCGATTGTGCTGGATAATACAGCAGCATTTATTGAAGCCGAAGTTACTAACGCAATTGATGTCGAAACACATACGCTTTTTATTGGCAGAATTACAGCCTGTGAGACAATTGACAAGAGTAAGGTCCCAATGACATACAATTACTACCGAGATGTTAAAGGCGGCAGGACGCCGCGAACTGCGGCAACTTATATAGCGAAGAGACCCAAAACGAAATCGAAGCAAGGAGTTAAAGAGATGAAAAAGTACAAATGTCTTATGTGCGGCTATATTTACGATCCTGCGGTTGGTGATCCTGACAACGGCGTAGAAGCTGGTACAGCTTTCGAGAATCTACCTCACGACTGGGTTTGTCCGGATTGCGGCGTTGGTAAAGACGAATTTGAACCGATTGAAGAGTAATAATCTAAATATGGTGGCATAAAATGGCAAAAGCAGATATTGGTCTTTGGGGCCTTGCAGTTATGGGCCAGAATCTGGTTCTTAATATGGAAAGTAAGGGCTTTGCGGTAGCTGTCTATAACCGAACGTTGCAAAAAGTAAAAGACTTTGCCGAAAGCCGAGCTAAAGGTAAAAACATTGTTCCAACTTATGAAATAAAGGATTTTATTGATGCCCTTGCCAGGCCGAGAAAAGTGATGATTATGGTCAAGGCCGGCGAAGCTGTGGATATGGTTATCGAGCAGATAATTGCTTTCCTGGAAAAAGGTGATATTGTTATCGATGGTGGCAACAGTCATTTCTCTGATACGATTAGAAGATATCGGGAACTTGAAGGCAAAGGCCTGTCCTATATTGGGGTCGGTATATCGGGAGGCCAAGAAGGGGCATTGAAGGGTGCGTCTATTATGCCGGGTGGAAGCAAAGAGGCGTATGCTCTGGTGGAGCCGATTTTTACAAAAATTTCTGCACAGGCCGATAACCAGCCGTGCTGTATTTACATAGGCGATGACGGCGCAGGGCATTTTGTCAAAATGGTACACAATGGTATTGAGTACGCCGATATGCAGCTTATCAGCGAAGCGTATTGCCTGATGAGAAATGTTCTTGACATGGATGCTGACCAAATGCACAGGGTTTTTGCCGAATGGAATACCGGCGTTCTGAATTCGTATTTGATTGAAATTACCAGTGATATCCTTTCAAAGAAAGACCCCGAGACCGGCAATCCTCTGGTTGAAATGATACTCGATGAAGCCGCTCAGAAAGGTACCGGCGCATGGACAAGCCAAAGTGCTCTTGCTCTTGGTGTCGCGGCACCGACAATAGCTGAAGCTGTCTTTGCCCGCTATATCTCGGCAATTAAAGAGCAGCGTGTGGAAGCAGCTAAAGAGCTTACCGGCCCTGTCGGCAAATACACCGGCCAAAGAAATGAATTTATAAATACTATTCGCGATGCTTTGTATGCTTCTAAAATTTGTTCATACGCACAGGGTTTTGCACTCATGGCCTCGGCGGCAAAACAATATGAGTGGACACTGAACCTTGGCCAAATATCAATGATTTGGCGGGGCGGTTGTATCATTCGGGCAGGCTTTCTGGACAAAATAAAAAAAGCATTTGACCGCAATGCAGACCTTGAAAATCTATTGTTTGACCCGTATTTCACAGGTATCGTCGAAAAGGCCCAATCTAATTGGCGAAAGGTAGTTGCTGTCGCTGTCGAGTTTGGTATCCCTGTGCCGGGGTTTGGCTCGGCATTGAATTATTTTGACAGTTTCCGCAGCGAAAGTTTAGGTGCGAATCTGATTCAGGCTCAACGCGATTACTTCGGTGCGCATACTTACAAAAGAGTTGATAAAACAGGGGTATTTCATACTGACTGGTTATCGCTGTCGTAGTCAAAAGGATAGATATTATGTGGGAAATTCAGGCTTCTACATTAAAAGAAGATATTGTCTGTGCCGAGACTTCCGCTCCCCCGACTGCGATGGTTGTTTTCGGGGCATCCGGCGACCTGGCCGGCAGGAAGCTTCTGCCGAGCCTTATGCAGATATTTCAAAGACAGTTGCTTGACGATAGATTCTATCTGTTGGGCGCTGGAAGAAAAAAACTTTCTGACCAACAGTTTAGTGAAATTACCCAACAATCAATAAATGTCCCGGCCAAAGATTCTGAGTCGTTCCTTAAAAAAGTTTATTACGTAAGCGGTGATTATGCTGACCTTACATTTTATGAGAATATCAAGACCAGGCTTAGCGAATTAGACCAAAAGCATGAAGTTGCCGGCAGTCACATCTTTTACCTGGCTGTTCCGCCGTTTCTTTATACAACGATAGTAGAACAGCTTGGCTGGGCGGATTTGTCCTGTCCTCATAAGCCCGCTTATAGCGCACCGCCAAGACTGGTTGTGGAAAAGCCTTTTGGCAGGGATTTACAGAGTGCCGTCGAATTAGATAATAAAATTCACCGCTGCTTTGATGAGTCACAGATTTATCGCATAGATCATTATCTGGGCAAAGAGACTGTTCAGAATATCCTGATGTTTCGTTTTGCTAACGCAGTTTTTGAGCCTCTCTGGAATCGTAATTATATTGACCATGTTCAAATTACTATAGCAGAATCATTAGGTATTGAACATCGCGGCAGCTATTATGACAAGGCAGGTGCCATGCGTGATATGTTTCAAAATCATATGCTGCAGATGCTGGCCTTAGCTGCTATGGAGCCGCCGAGTTCTTTTAACGCTGACAGCATCCGTGACGAAAAGGTTAAACTCTTACGGTCAATCAGACCTTTGACTGCTCAGGGCTCCCAGCCGGGGGAAGAAAACATCATTAGGGGCCAGTATGTTCCTAGTGTGATTAACAGCGAAGAAGCTGTCGGTTATCGCGATGAGCCCGGTGTAAATAGTGATTCAAAAACGGAAACTTTTGTTGCTGCAAAATTGTTTATAGACAACTGGCGATGGAAAGATGTGCCTTTTTATCTGCGAACCGGAAAAAGGCTCACCTGCAAGGATACCGAAATCGCTATTACTTTCAAAAAAGTTCCGCATTCGATGTTTGCTTCGTTGGGAATGGATGATATGGCTGCCAATATTCTGGTATTGCAGATTCAGCCCGAAGAGGCAATTACCTTGAGCTTCCAGGCTAAAAGGCCCGGCTCAAAGCTCTGTATGAGCACACTGAATATGAATTTTAGATACAGGGATGTTTTTGGTGTTGATTCACCTGGGGCCTACCAGAGATTACTTCTGGATTGTATGCTCGGCGACCAAACTCTTTTTACACGAACTGATGACGTAAAGGCTTCATGGCGATTGTTGACACCGATACTACAGGCCTGGCAGAAGGATGAATCTGTACCATATCAATATCCTGCCGGTTCCGAAAGTTTTCCCGAAGCTGATAGGCTAATAGAATCCGACGGCCGAAAGTGGAGAAAGCTTTCAGTGATATGAAAATGTTGGAAATTACGAGTGCTTTGGCTGAGTAAAAGGCTTGAGAGATGAAAAGAAATGGCGATAAAGTAAAACAGCTTAAACTTAGCGAAATTAAATATAAAGCGTTGTTTGATAATATGAGCTCTGGTGTCGCCATTTATCAAGCATGGAACGATGGCGAGGATTTTATTTTTGTAGATTTTAACCGAGCTGCTGCGCGAATTGATAAAATCAATAAAGAAGACCTGATTGGTAAGGGTGTACTTGAGGTCTTTCCAAACGTTAAGGATTTTGGACTTTTTGAGGTTTTCCAGCGAGTTTGGAAAACAGGAAAACCTGAGCATTATCCTGTTTCTCAATATAAAGACGAAAGAATCGTAGGTTGGAGAGAAAACTATGTTTATAAGCTGCCTTCGGGTGAAATTGTAGCTATTTATGATGATATTACCAAACGCAAACAATCAGAAATGGCTTTACGAATGAGCGAGCAGTGCTTTCATGCTGTAGCTGACTACAGCTGTTTTTGGGAAATATGGGTCAATCCGGATGGCCGGCCCATCTGGACTAATCCAGCAGCACATCAAATTACTGGATACTACATTAAAGAAATAATGGCAATGCAGGATTATCCAATGCCATTAGTTCATGAGAAAGACCAGGCAAGAGTAGCCAGGGCTTTTAGATCCGCTTTGAATGGAGGCAGTGGCAAGGAATTCCAGTTCCGCATACGTCGCAAGGATGGCTCTGTCATCTGGGCTGAAATGTCATGGCAGCCCATTTGTGACGAAAAAAGCATTCCTATTGGCCATCGTGCGAGTATACGTGACATTACTAAACGCAGATATGCTGAGCAAAGATATGAAACAATCATACAAACAGCACTTGATGGTTTTTGGATATGTGATAAAAGTGGCCACATACTTGATGTCAACGACTCACTCTGTAATATGTTAGGATACAACCGAGAAGAGCTGCTTGACATGTCAATATGTGATATTGATGTATCAGAAACCACTGAACAAACAAATAGTCATATCGAAAAAGTTTTGAAGAGTCAGTACAGTTGCTTTGAAACCCGTCATAGATGTAAGGACGGAAGAGTTATCGATGTTGAGGTTAGTGCAAATTATGTTGATGTTGAAGAGGGACAATTCTTTGCGTCATTTCGGGACATTACCAGTCGTAAGAAAAACGAAGAGGCGCTGCAGAAAAGTGAGGAGAAATACAGAACACTTCTTAGAAATATCCCCCAAAAGATATTCTATAAGGATTTAAACTCAGTTTATGTGTTATGTAATGACAGCTACGCCAGCGATTTAAATATACAACCTGATGAAATTAAGGGAAAGACAGACTATGATTTTTATCCCAAGGAATTAGCCGTAAAATACAGAAAAGACGATATAAAAATTATGCAATCAGGGAACATGAAGGTGATAGAAGAGGAATACGCCAAGGATGGAGTAGATTTGATTGTGCGCACACTGAAGGCGCCGATAAAGGATGTGAAAGGCAATACCATTGGTTTGTTGGGTATTTTCTGGGAAATCACCGAGCACAAACGTGCTGAGCAAGCCCTTTACAAACTTAACAAGGAGCTTGAAGCAAAGAATGAAGAGCTCGAGTCTATCCTGTATGCGGCTTCACACGATTTAAAGTCACCATTAGTGAATATTCAAGGATTTAGCCATGAGCTATCTCAAAGTTGCGAACTGATACGTTTAGCCAGTAAGAGCAATGATAAAACTGCTCAGACAAAAAAAACAATGGACATCACTCTGAATAAGAATATACCAGATGCTTTGAATTTTATTTTAGCAAGTACCACAAAAATGGATTCACTTCTGACCGGCTTGCTCGATGTCTGTCGCTTACACACAGCAGCTACCGATGTGAAACAAATAGACATGAATGCAATGATGTCTAATATAACTGCAAGCATGGAATACCAGATAAAGGAATCCGCCGCCAAAATTGATGTTGAAGACCTTCCGCCCTGTGTTGGCGATCCTTCACAAATAAACCGTGTATTTAGTAATCTTTTAACTAATGCGTTGAAGTTTCTTGATGAATCCAGGCCGGCCCAAATACGTATATATGGTAAGACCCAAAATGATAAAAGCATTTACTGCGTAGAGGATAATGGAATAGGCATTATTCCTGAACACCAAGGAAAAATATTTCAGATATTTTATCAGCTCGAGCCCAATAAGAGAAAAGGTGAAGGGATTGGGCTAACTATAGTCCGTCGGATTATTGAGAAACATGATGGAAAAGTATGGGTGGAATCCGAACTGGGAAAGGGAAGCAAATTCTTTGTATCTTTGCCAAGCGACTGATTAATAGCGGTTTATCTGCTAAAGAAGAAAAATATGAAAAAAGAAGCTAACATTCTTATTGCTGAGGATAATAAAGAACATCTTGAGCTGATAAGGGAAAATTTGTTGCGAGCAGGTGTCTGTAATGAATTACTCAATTTTGCTGATGGCCAAGAGATACTTAATTTTCTTTTCGATGTGGATGAGGGGGTTGAAGGAGAACATAACTCTCACGAGTATTTTTTATTACTGAACCTCAATTTACCGAAAGTTGTTGGAGTGAAAGTGCTGGAGAAAATCAAGCAAGATACGCATTTGAAGAAAATTCCTGTGATTATATTAACTGCAACAGATAACCAACATACAATTGAACAATGCTATAATCTTGGATGCAGTACTTATATAGTCAAGCCAACAGAACGTCATGATTTTGAAAACAACATTCAGAAACTTGGACGTTTTCTTTCAATTGTTGAGGCAACATTAATTAATTAAGTAGCGAAGGATTGTAATTAATGAAGAAAGATATGGTTATTCTTATTGCCGAAGATAACGCAGGACACTTTCAGCTTATCAAGAAGAACTTGTGGCTAACCTGTGTTGACAGTGATATGCTCCAGTTCGAAAATGGACAGGAAGTTCTGGACTTTCTGTTCAAGACGGATACCGAGGTATACTTAGAAGACAAGAAACGATATATATTACTGCTTGATATCCGTATGCCTCAAGTGGATGGAATAGAGGTTCTCAAGAGAATCAAGGAGGATAAAGAGCTGCGGAAAATCCCGGTAATCATGCTCACGACAACAAGTGAGGCAGGGATGATTAGACAATGTTATGAATTGGGATGCAGTTATTATATGGTCAAGCCTGTAAATTATCACCATTTTATGGAAGCAGTACAGAGTCTTGGAGATTTTCTTTCACTGGGAGGTATGAGGCTACCTGTAATCAAGAAGGTGAGCAACTGAACTTGATACAATAACTTAAAGAGAACATTGCAATATTCGCGGACCGCGGAAAGGAGACTAAAGATGTTACAGGACGGCGAAAAAGGCGTAATTATTCAACGGGACAAAAAAAACTATGCTGTAGCTCCGCACATTCCGTGTGGAGTTGTCCAGCCCCAGACGCTGCGAAAATTAGCTGATGTAGCCGAGAAATATCACGCCCAGGCTTTAAAGATAACCAGTGCGGCAAGAATCGCGATTGTAGGTA
This sequence comes from Sedimentisphaerales bacterium, assembly GCA_016935195.1. Lineage (GTDB taxonomy): Bacteria > Planctomycetota > Phycisphaerae > Sedimentisphaerales > Anaerobacaceae > JAFGRL01. The sequence goes on along the minus strand of JAFGRL010000161.1, from coordinate 2,378 downwards.
TTGATGAAAACGATATTGATGCGATATGGAATGCATTAGGTATGTCGCCCGGTTTTGCGGTTGGGCTTTGCGTTCGTAGCGTCAAGGCCTGTCCCGGAACAACATTTTGCAAACGTGGTATGCAGGACAGTCTAACTATAGGCTTAAAGCTCGACGAAAAATACCATGGTATAGAATTACCCGCCAAACTTAAGATCGGTGTCAGCGGCTGTCCTAACCAGTGTGCCGAGACCTGCATAAAGGATGTCGGTCTTGTGGGAATGAAAAACGGCTGGAAACTGTTCGTAGGCGGCAATGGCGGAGGCAGGCCCCGGCTTTCACAGGAACTGACCAGAGACCTCACAGACGAGCAGGCACTTGAGTTGATCGAAAGAATAATCGAGTTTTACAAATCAAACGCCAAACCACATCAGAGATTAGGAGCAATGATAGAAAAGACAGGTTTTGAAGAATTTAAGGCAGCGATTATTGGTGATTCGACAGATTAGACAAGTAAAAGATGTGTTGGAAAGACTGTACGAAAAGTATAACCATCACAGTCTTATAAAACCGGATCCCTTGCAGTTTGTTTATCAATATCGCCGTAAAGCTGATATGGAAATTGTTGCGTTGCTGGCATCTGCACTTGCTTATGGCAGAGTGGCTCAGATTGAAAAAACTTTGACCAACCTCTTTGGGCGTATGGGTAACAGTCCCTTTGAGTATGTACAGAATTTTAATGCCGAACAAAGAGAGAAGCTGAAAAGTTTTAAGCATCGCTTTACCACAGGCGACGCCCTAACGGATTTGCTGGAATTATTACAGGTTGTTTTGAGCAGGTTCGGCAGTATCGAAGAGCTATTTTCCCAGGCTTATAGCAGTAGTGACGAAAATATTATTCCAGCATTATCAAGATTTTGTGATTCGCTGACTACTTCGCATAATGGTCAGATGACTCGAAGCTTGAAATATTTACTTGCTTGCCCTGTCAGGGGCAGTGCGTGCAAACGGCTTAATCTTTTCCTGCGGTGGATGGTACGGGATGATGATGTGGATACGGGATTGTGGAAATCGATTGATAAAGCCAAGCTGATTGTGCCGGTTGATGTGCATATGGGCAGATTGTGCAAAATCCTGGGGTTTTACGGCCGTAAGAGTATTTCCTTGTCAACAGCGTTAGAAATTACCGACAGCTTCAGACAAATAAGCCCGGCCGACCCTGTTAAGTACGATTTTGCCTTATCGAGAATTGGAATCGTGGAAAACTGTAACGGCAATTTCCGTCCTGAATGCCAAAGCTGTGAGCTTTTAGAATATTGTTTCCAGAGATATTGTGATGGCTGACTTTGCTAAATCAATAGTAATTGACTTTTGGGCTAGCGTAGCTGAGATGTCGCCGTATTTGTTGTTTGGCTTTTTTGTGGCGGGAATCCTTTCGGTATTTGTATCACAACATATCGTAGAAAGGCACCTTGGTGGTAAAGGATTGAGCCCCGTGGTTAAGGCATCGCTTTTTGGTGTTCCACTGCCTTTGTGTTCGTGCGGCGTTATTCCGGTATCAATGTCGCTGCATAAGCACGGCGCGAGCAAAGCATCGGCAATATCGTTTTTGCTCTCCACACCCCAAACCGGTGCCGATAGTATTCTCGTAACCTTGAGCCTTCTGGGACCGCTTTTTGCCATCTTCAGGCCGGTGGCGGCATTTGTAACCGGTATCATCGGAGGGACATTAGTTAATGTGTTCGACAAAAAGCAGGATGACAAAGAACCCAAGTCGCAGGAATGTACAGAAGAATGTTGCTGTGGAAGCCAGGACAAAAAAATCGTTCGAGGCTTAAAATATGGTTTTGTTACACTGCCGGCCGATATTGGCAGGGCTATGTTAGCCGGTTTGGTTATCGCAGCTGTTATTTCCGCATTGGTGCCCGACGGCTACTTTGCAGAACGTTTGGGTACGGGGATTTTTGCAATGGTGGTTATGATGTTTTTGGGGATACCGGTTTATGTCTGTGCGACGGCTTCGGTGCCGGTAGCAGCAGCATTGATACTGAAAGGATTAACGCCGGGAGCGGCGATTGTTTTTCTTATGACCGGCCCAGCGACGAATGCTGCCTCATTGGTAACCATCTGGAAAACGTTAGGCTCTAAAACCGCTATCATTTACCTTCTTACCGTAGCAGGATGTGCCCTTTTAAGCGGTATCCTGCTCGACTATATTGCTGTCGGCGTTGATTTTGAAGTGGCCAGTCGCCCGGCTGCGATGCTGCCGGCTACGCTTAAATATTCTTGCGCAATTGTGCTCATTACTATTCTGGCAGCCGGCGCTATAAGCAAAAAAAAGAATAGAAACTAAAGAGTGATGGATATTGAGAACATTCTAATACGAAACAATCGGTTTG
>JAFGRL010000160.1 GCA_016935195.1 Sedimentisphaerales bacterium | reverse complement strand
CTCACATGCTCTTTCGGTTCTCTTGGCAGAATTTGCTCATAAGCGTTACTGCTCTATTCATTGCCTCGGCAGAGCCATCCATCTTTGCTCAAAAAGCGCTCATTTTTTGTATCTTTTTCAATCATTACTATCGTCTCCGATAGTTTTGTTGTAGGTTCCTGATCACTTCTTTTGAAAAGTTAAAATTTCGCTGACAGTTTATTACTCCAAAGTTAGCTGCTCTGTCTCATATGTACGACGATTTCGACCCTTCGGTTCCTTGCCTTGCCGCTGGAGGTTGCATTAGAGGCTATAGGCCGGCTGGCTCCACAGCCTACAGCCCTGGTTTTGTCCTCCGGCAGCCCTCGTTGTGTTAGATATCTGACGACAGATAAAGCACGTTGGGTTGAAAGCTCCCAGTTGTCTTTCCATTTAGACTTTCTGATTGGATCTGAATCGGTATGGCCTATGACATCTATACGTTTGCCTCGGTACTGACGCTTCAATACAGACACAATATGGTTAAGCTCGGCTATGGTACTGTTTTTTAGATTGGCCTTGCCGGCATCAAACAATATGGCATTTTGAAGTGTGACAGTGACGGTCCCGGCTGTCGGGTCAAATGCGACATCGTAACCTTTGCCAAAACCGGCAGCTTCGGCGGGGCTTTGCTTACGCTCGGCAATTTTTTTCTGCAGCTCCTCTATTGCCTGCTGACCTTTGGTAACTTCCTCGGCAAGCTGGCCCTTTTCCGTCCGTTCCCTGTCGTACAGGCCCTTTAGATTCTGATGCTCAACGTTCAATGCTCCGTACTTCTTCTTCCAATTGGTGCATCCACATAGAGAGCAGGCAGAGACAGCAACAACCAATATGGAAAGCTTAATTGTTAGGCTACAGACTGTAGGTTTCATTGCCAGACCTCCTTTAAACGATAAAGACTCAATTTTTTTCTGCGGCCACGGCCATTGATGATGCAACAATATATTATACTCGGACAGCTCAATGGTAAAGCGTAAGAATTAGATAGCTAAAAATTCTATCGTGTAAAATCATACCAACAAATACTCCCAATGACAAGAAAGGCCCATAAGGAATCTGTTGAGTTTTTTTGAAAAACATCTGCAAACAGGCCCATGCAAGACCAAAAAAGGGGGCAATAAAAAAGGTTACTATCACCAGGGGCCAGCCGATAACCGCCCCGGCAGCTCCCATCAGGTGCACATCACCCAGGCCCATCGCCTCTTTTCCAAATCCCAATGTGCCAAGAATGCGTGTGATCCAAACCACTGCACAACCCACAAAGTAGCCCCACAAACTGCCAAGAATGCCTGATATGGCCGGATGCTGTGAGAAGTCCACCCACCAGCAGCGAAGGGCTGTCCGGTTCAAAAGCAAATATGCAGCAACTGAAAGGCCGATTATCGGCAGCAGAAATAAAATTTCCCTGCAAATCTCTGTCCTGTGATTTATTTTGGATATATCTTGGGCTATCTCAGTGTCGTCATAGCTTCTTTTAATCAAGCCCGTTGAAAGTAGTACCAACGAAATTCCCAGTCCGATTACAGCTCCAGCGGCTAAAGAGCCCGTTTTGGATGAAGCGGTTGGTAAAAGATTATAGCCGTCGATTACGACAGGGTCAATTACATACGGGCCCAGAGCCGAGGCAATTATTCCTGTCAGGGTAGCCAACCAGCAGATTGAGATGGGAATGACCTTTAATTCAAGGTCGATAGCCGAGGCAGCAATAAAAGCAGCTAAAAGAACGATATGAATCAAATAAATGAACCATCCTCCGCCTAAGAACGATTCGAGACCGGCCCGAAGATTGAGGCGAAAATATAGAACGAAAAGTCCTAAGAAAACCAGGCCGGTTAACAATTCAATAACAAAATAACGTGGTGAAATGGCATTTTTGCAATACCGGCATTTTGCCCGCAAAACCAGCCAGGAGACCAGGGGTATGTTGTCATAAAACCGTATGTGTTGTCCGCAGCTCGGACAAACCGAAGGCGGGCTGATTATTGATTGCTCCCGAGGCATACGATAAATAACGACGTTCAGAAAACTGCCTATACAGCAGCCGAGAGTGAAAATACCACAAAACCAAATCCAATCCGGTACAATCACAGGGCCTCCTTTGCCCAACTATTGAGAGCCAATCTATCGTTTTTCGTCATTGTTAAAGGCAGAAGACATCTTCATCGGCAGGCCGAATAATCGTATGAAACCTCCGGCATCAGCAGGTTTATATTCCTTTCCCATCGTGAAGCTCGCCAGGTCAACTTTATATAGACTTTTTGGACTTTTCACACCGGCTGGTGTGCTCCGGCCTTTGAACAGTTTCATACGAACAGAGCCGGTAACGTTTTTCTGAGTAACACTGATAAAGGCATCAAGTGCGTTTCGCAGTTGGCTGAACCACTGGCCGTAATAAACCAATTCGGCATATTTTAGTGCAATCTGCTGCTTATAATGCATCGTTTCTCTGTCGAGTGTCAGGCCCTCGAGTGTCCTGTGAGCTGCAACAAGAATCGTTCCGCCTGGTGTTTCATAAACGCCTCGTGATTTTATGCCCACCAGTCGGTTCTCCACCAAATCCACCTGACCAATACCGTGTGCGCCCCCAAGCTGATTGAGCTGTTCAATCAAAGTTACGCCATCTATACTCTGGCCATCAAGTGCCACCGGCACACCTTCTTCAAAGCTTATTTGGACATAATCGGGTTTGTCGGGCGTCTTTGATATTGGCCTGGAGATAATGAAAAGGCTGTCTTTGGGTTCATTGGCCGGGTCTTCAAGGTCTGCACCCTCATGGCTTATGTGCCAGAGATTACGGTCTGTCGAGTAGATTTGTTTTTTGTTCTGCTCGATAGGGATTTTGTGCTTTTTTGCGTATTCAATTGCAGCCTCCCTGCTTGTTAGTTCGAACTTCGGGTCTCTCCAGGGAGCGATGATTTTAAGCGACGCATCAAGTGCCATATAAGTCAGCTCGAATCGTACCTGGTCGTTACCCTTGCCGGTGGCGCCGTGAGCTAATGCCGATGCACCTTCGGCATGAGCAATGTTGACCTGGTGTTTTGCAATTATAGGCCGAGCAACACTTGTTCCCAGAAGGTACTCATTTTCATAAACCGCACCGGACTTGAGCAGCGGCCAGAGATAGTCTTCGACAAACTCTTTGCGCAGGTCCTTGACGACACATTTGCTCGCACCTGATTGCATAGCTTTGTGTTTAATTGCCGCCAGTTCATCACCCTGGCCGAGCTCGGCTGCAAAGGCTATCACATCATAACCATAGGTCTCTTTTAGCCAGGGCAGTATTACACTGGTATCTAAGCCGCCGCTGTACGCTAAAACCACTTTTTCTGCCTCAGCCATCTTTTTGCCTTTCGAAAAGTCCGGTGCTAAAAGCTTTTATTATACGCACAAGCACATTGTCGGACAACCAAAAGCATTTCTGTCTCAGGGCTACCGCATCTAAATTCCCAGTATTTTTTGTAGATATTTTTCATCCCAGCCTGCTTTGTATTGTTTCACCAGGACCATATCATATTGATATTATCAAAGCAAAAAGCTCCTTCATTACACTTTATAAATAATCCATCTAAAGCAGTTTTCTCCCTGTCAAAAGATGATGAGGCAAAATCATTAAAATTATTGCCGGTAACCACGATGTACCTTCCAGCCTTGAAGTCCAGCTCTATAAAAAGTTTTGTCCAGACATTTTCTTTTATGAACAGTCCTGAAGCTGTCCATTTACCTTCTTTCATTAACTGCAACTGACCTTTGGAATCAAACATCACTGCAGGGTTTTCATTTTCTCCTCTGCACTTAACCAAAAATGAAGAGCCAGGCTTTCTGTATATATCGAGAGACATTTTTACCTTGCCGGTATCAATCTTTTCATCAGGCCAGCTGGTGCCGGTACGCCGGTGTATACCAAAAGGAACAGAACTTTTGTCCATATAAACTACAGTTCCATAAACCACAGGATTTGCTTCAGCATCTATAAGAGCAGGACTTACCGTCTTATCTTCGGTAAAGAAGCTCGCAAGACCCGGCGTCGTGTTTTTAGACGCAAGGTAACGACAATTACCTATGGCATAACGTTTTTTACCTGTCGTAAAATCGAGCAGACCTTTTTCTTCCAGGGGCCTGCAGTTTTCAAAGTCCTGCTGTATAAAGCCTATATAGCCAAAAGTCTTTATGTTGCTTTCAAGTTGCCGTTTTCGCTGATTTTTGGGATAGGTGCTGTCACGATTAGTAGAGTCATAATAACCATCTACGTCTTCTATGTATGTTCTTGCCCGGCTTATAAGTTTTACATCGTTACCGCTCTCATCAATTGTCTTTCTTATCTCGCTGTATGGTGTAACGCCAATATTGCCGTCTCCCCATGTAAGATAACCTTCCTTGCTGAAATCATAAGCACCGCATCCGCCTGCCATCCACGTCCTGACTATCAGAAGATCAATAAGACCTTCATTTATCCACGTTCGCCAGTCGGTTTTTAAGTTGCTGAACGGAGGTCCCCAGTAATCTCCGCCCTGAGTATTAATCGCGATTTTTATGTCAGGCCTTACTTTTTTAAGGGCAGTTTTAATCTCTCTTAAAAACTTGGTCATATACTCGCCTCTGAGAACACGCCATTTTTCGACCACTTCATCTTTTGGGTCAAAATCAGGATTCTTCCAGTCAAATCTCGGGTCAGTCAGTATGTCTATGTCGTACCGTTTCTTATATTCATCGACTATCGGCTTATTAAATCCATACTGGTCACCATTGTCGCCCGGATCTGAATGTGAGTGCAAATATATAAAAACCCCATCGAGCTCAGGATATTTTTGCAATATCTTCACATACTGGTCTATTTTTTGACTTCTCGACAGAGGATATGCAAGATCTCTTACACCCCACTGCACTTTGCCTTGTCTATCTCTTGTTTCAAGTTCAGGGTGCTCATCAAAGAACGTGATCCTCCAGGGAAAACCCTGCGCCCATTTCCTGTGAATCTTATCCGCAGGAGTACCATCATCGAAAACACTGTGCCAAAAATACAATTTCAGTCCGAGCTTATGAGCTTCTTCTATTGCAATTTCCGTAGTATCAACACCATATTTTTCAAAAATTATTTCTGCCTCTTTTTTCAGAGCACTGCCCTCGGCATATATAGTCGAGTTATTCCATTTCCTGTTTACAAATTCAGACAATATTTTTTCGCCCCGCCAGTATATCTGTGTAAAACCCTGTTCTTTCCAGTACTTCATCATATTAGCTATCTGCGTTCGAGTCATAAGGCCAGGGTCGGTTTCAGGACCGTAAAAATACATCAAATCTCCCCAGCTAACTAACATAAGCTTTTCTGTAACTTTCCCTGTCGCAGTACGGCTCTTCTCCTCCGCTTGTAATTCGGGCCAGCCTCCTGCCTTGCCTGCCTTTCTTTTGGCTGCCAAAGCTGTCATAGTAGACAGAGCTAATATCAGTGTGATTAGAAATGCCTTTTTCATGATTTGTCTCCTTTTTGAACTATCACTCCTTGCGCAAAATAATGATGAAATGTCATCGAAAGCAGGGATTGTATTGTCTGTATGCCGTTAAGACAAGAAGTTTTTTAAAAATCCAGACTCATTCGTCCCATTCTAAAAAAGGAAATGTTATTATCTTACTCCTGAGGATAATTCGTTATCCATAGCCCCGGCTCGCTTTCTGCATAGTAGTCCCGCAGGGACGAAGGCACAAACGCCAAATCTATTTTCTACTTTACTACTCGTTAACAATCGCCCATAATATTTGTATGAAAAAATCATTAGCACAGCTGCTATCATGAGGCGCTACCGAAAATTAAAGTTCAAAAAAATATACTGTTGCTGGGTTTTGATAAGCTTAGCGGCGCCAGCCATTATGTTCATACTGCTGTTGTACAAGCCGGCAGACTCTCAAATCGATAATACCGGCCCTGCCAGCAGAGACCAGCAGTATGTGAGCACGTATCTGACAAATGAACTTCTGCCCGGTCTTTACAATGGCTTGCAGAACAATGAACCATTTGATCTGCTCATAACCGAGCAGGGCATAAACGACATTATTGCAGACTGCAACTGGCCCAGGCGGTCCGACAGCACTGAGCTTTATCTGTCCGAGGTCCGCTTTACACAAGATGCTGTTGTTCTGACAGGAACAGCACAACTAAAAGGCGTGGCATTTCATTTGACAATCCTGGTAGAGCCGAAACTTGACAGCAAAGGATTTTTACAGCTTCAGGTTACAAAGTTCAAGGTCGGTGCCATGAATATGACTATGCTTTTCAGGATTATAGCCAAAAAGAGGTATCAGCAATACGAAATCAACGAGGCAGATAAAGATGATTGGCAGATTAAAGTGGCCGCTTCGTTGCTAAATGAAGAACCATTCGACCCTTTATTCGATATCCAGGATAGAAGAGTTAGAGTTCGACAAATATCTATGGTCCCAGATCAGCTCACAGTGCGTTTAGTTACAATCCAAAACGACTAAGATGTCCGTAGAAGTTTTTAAACGTTTGAAGATGTCGAGGAGTTTATCCTCAGTGCAGCGAAGGCATCCTCGCAACGACACCAATAGGACATTTAATCTTCTTGTGCTCAGAGCAGCAATAGTATGTTCAAGCCGTGTGTCGGGTTCAAATCAGACTTAAGCTGTATCTATTATTACGGCAATTAAAAAGGCTGTAAGTTTGAGCTTACAGCCTTGGGCTTTTTAAATTAGGTAAGGGTTGTTTATTATTTTCTTTTTCTTAGCAAGGTCAAACCCAGACCGAACAATAATATTGTCGCAGGTTCGGGTATTATATCGCCTGTTATTTGATATTCGCTGGTGCCGCTTGCAGAACCATTAGCTGATACAGTAAAGTCCCACATGGCCTGCATGCTTGATACTTGACCGGATATCGACTGAGTAGTAAATGGGTCGCTGCCGGGGTAATATAGGGGCGTGTCCACCAAATCTGCGTATATCTGCGAACCATTGTAGAGAGCACGGTAAGCTTTACCGCCAAAGCCGCCGGCTACAATGCCGGAAGTAAATGAAGGGTGTGCACCTACTGCGGCATAAGCCGATATGTTGGTAAGGGGTTCAGCAAAAGTCAGCACCTCAGTACTGAATGAAAAATGCGTATCATTTTGGCCGGCTGTAACAGCAAACCCGAGTTCGAGACGCGGATATGCCTCTACAGCCAGGTATAAATCAAATGTTGCGATGTTGCCTCCTCCTAAATCAACTTGTTGCGGACCGGGGTCCCAGATCTTTCTCGGGTTTTCCGTACCGCAGGCAGCGAGAACCTCTTCCCAGGTGAAAGGGGCATACAAAGTTTCAGAATAGGTGCCGCTTCCCGTGATCATAACATTTATCCCTACGGCCTCCTTCCGTTAGGCGTCAGACATCATAACCTATACCCTATTAGGCGTCTCACCCTTTTATGGGGCCAGTATTCTACCCTCTTCACCACTCTCCTTTTCTATTAGCTTCTATATATTACATTTGACAATAAGTTGCCTTATGAATAAAGCCCGAATTGTATATAATATGCCTTGGCCATGAAACTAAAAGAGCAAATTAAGCAAAAGGCCTACGTATTAGGCTTCGACGCAGTTGGCATCACTGATGCCTCCCCACTTGATGCCCAGCAGGTCCGGTTCTTCATTGATTGCTTGAAGACAGGCTGCTCCGGCCAGATGACCTATATGTACCGAAATCTCAACAAAAGAGTAAATCCTACCAACCTGCTTGACAATGCCAATTCCATAATCTGCACTGGCCTAAACTACAACCCGCCAAAAACTTCAAGAGTAAAAACCCCCGCTAGGCCAACTGGCACCGTCGCGAGTTACGCCTGCTATGAAGATTATCATTTATTCATTAAGAAAAAGCTGCGTGAGCTGGTCATTTTTATTAGCTCAATTGTCGGTACCGGCTTTGGCTTCAAGATTTGCGTTGATTCTGTCCCTTTGGCAGAAAGAGCATTTGCCGCACGAGCAGGCCTGGGCTTTATCGGCAAAAATCATATGCTCATCAATAAAAGCTTAGGCCCACAGATACTGCTTGGGGAGATTATCACGACTCTAAAACTTGATGTTGATGAGCCGAGTTTCGGCAATTGCTTAGATTGTGACCAATGCATCGCTGCCTGCCCGACAGGCGCTCTTAAAAAGAATGGCCGATTCGATGCCAACAAATGCATTAGCTATTTGACTATCGAACATCCCGGCCCGATACCAAAAAACATGACTCGAAAAATCGGAGATGGTCTCTTCGGCTGCAATGAATGTATCCTTGCCTGCCCATATAACGATAATGCACCCAAATGTCAAAATAAACAATTCAAATACCATCCTGACAGAGCAAGGCTCAATCTTGAAGAAATAATGCTTATGACGCAGAAATCTTTCGAAGCTAAATTCGCTAATTCACCTTTTGAACGTTTAGGGCTTGAAAGGCTAAAAAGAAATGCAAAGATTTGCCTGGAAAATATAAATCAAAATAAAGGGGGAAAATAGAGTATTCAATATCATGGGGCTAAGAAGGCATCTGCCTCGCTGGAGGGCACTTCAACACCTTTATAAACTTTGGTGCCGCGAAGTGTAAATATGTCATCTTCCAGAATCCCGATGTGCCGCATCTTGACGAACTTGACTGCACCATCACAGAACAGCACATTCTGGCCTTGGCGTTGATGATTGATGCTGTTAGCTGTCAAAAGTTCCTTATCCACGCGAACCTCCTTGAAAGAATTGGTGAAGTTCTTCGGCAGTTTCTCGAACAAAGGATTTAAATCAGCCATCAAAACCTTCCTGCTCGGCGGCTGTCTTTTCTCGGCCTTGTCACAGCTTATCCGTACGCTGTAGCGTATATACTCTCTGCCGGGAAAATCATTTGTGTTAATCATATCTATTGGAGCAGCTTTAATAACCCGCCGTACCGCCCGGCCTTCTTTCGTGCCGGGGCATATAAAGTCGGCAGGCTCGACATAATTGTCTTTGACAAGAAGCCACATATGCCGAGTGTTAGAGTAGTTTTCTTTTCCCTGGTAGCCCACTTTCCACCAGGGTTCACCGGCAGCAGTCGCAATTGCCGGCGCCTCGTTGTTATGGTCGCCAATATAATTGTCGATGCCCTTGAATACGCTCGAAAGCTGCATCCGGCATTGATGCTGCCAGTACTTTTGACGTGCAAAATTAAGCGGTGCAAACCAAATCCCAACGGCAATAACGATTATAGCAACTGCTGCTGCCAATTGACCAAAATTGTGCCACAATCTGCCCCCAGCAAAAACTTCTCGCCTCTGCTCAGCAGCTATTAACTCTTCGAGTTTCTGCTGACTCGACCGAGCCATATTATTTAAGCGCAGAACTGTGCGTTCGGCCAGATAATCGGGGCAGGATTCAGTTTCAATGCTTTTAAGGGGAGAAAGTGTGGTTTCAAGACTTGAGTGAATTTCGCTGGCCTGCTTATCAGAGGAAATTAACCCTTCGGCTTGAGTGCTTTCTTGCTGCGAAGTTAGGCCTAAGCAATAATCAAATATCAACTGCTGATGCTGGTTGCTAAGCGGACTCATTTAACTTTTATGCTCCTGTTCAATGTTCCTCCAGTCTTTTGCAAAACGAGCTACGGCTGTATGCAGCCTGCTCTTAACAGTTCCGATAGGTATACTCAATATATCTGTCATTTGTTTGTAGGAAAATTTGTTAAAATATGCCAAAATCAGAATTTCTCGAAGATTCTCCGGCATATTTGATATAACCCGCCTTACTCTATAGGCCGTTTCGCGTTTCTCTAACACCTCATAAGGCCTTTTTTCATCAAAACTTAGGGTATTTAGCATATCATCGAACGAAGTTTCCTGCGCTTCTGAAATCGTACCTATCGTTATAGTTCCGGTTCGATGCTGCTTGCGGAGGGCATCTTTAGCCTTGTTGGCGGCAATCGTGAACAGCCAGGGCCGCAGCGGCCGGGTTCTGTCGTAGCTGTCCCGGCTGGAAAAAAGCTGCAGAAAAGTCTCCTGAAAGACATCTTCGACGATATCCTGCCGATTCAAAAACTGCCTTAGAAACATATAAAGGCTTTTTTTGTAACGACTTACAACTGCACGGAAAGCTTGCTCGTCACCAGCGGCGAAGCTTTGGAAAAGTTCAGCATCGGTTTTTTTATTTACAGCAGCCTTCATCATTAAGTCAACCTTGATTTATAGATAACAAAGGCATTATAAGAGATTTATGAGAAAATGAAAAAACATTATTGAGTAAATTTATCTTAGGGTCGAGCCGACAATGTGCGCGTAAAATTAACAGTTAATTTATTGAAATGTTACTTCGATATTTTAATAACTATTTCTTATTAAAGGCCTTAGGCTACTTCCATTTGATTGTGAGCTTCAGAGGTGTTTTGGAGGTAGGAAAGGGCCTTTTAGGCAAAATTTTGGTGTAATATGATACCGTCGCCAAAAGTCCAAATTCCAAGCCCCAACCGTGACCGAGGGGATAAAAACAAGCATTTTACTCATTGGTTTATACTTTTGACGCAGGCATCAAAATTGCAAAAAGTTAAGTTTTAATATATAATCTTCGAATAAGAGTCTACAAGGTTGTAAAGGTGGAATAACACTCTTAAAAGATCAGCGAGGGAGGAGATAAAAGTTGGTTAGGGCCATGCAAATCCCGGTGCTGTCACTGATATTTATAGGATGCCTGGCTGGTTCGGCAGGTGCTGAATTATGTATTGTAGGTGATCTGACAGGTGATAACAGGGTTGATTTTAACGACCTCGCGGTTATGGGAAGATATTGGCTGGAGAGGCCTGAACCATTCTATGAATCGGATGGTTTAGTAGTTTTCGAGGCTGAACATTACTATGACAAAAGCAGCGGCGGTGGATTGTTTGCAGACCATGCCTGGGAGCAGATAACCGGTGAGGGGGCCGTTGGTAATTGGTATATGCGGGCATTGCCTGACGGCTGGGCTGCCATAGATAACGATATAGAAAAGTATTCTCCAAGGCTAAGCTACCTGATTGATTTCAACAGGCCGGCAGAGTTCTACCTTTGGCTAAAAGGAATGGCTGTGAGCGGCCAGGACGACAGTGTACATTTCGGGCTGGACGGTGAGACTATCAGCTCTAACCGCTATACATCCGCAAGCATTCAGCAGGGTGTTGTTTTTGCCTGGAAGTCAAGACGAGGTGACGAGACAAGGCGAACTTTGATGGTTCCGTCGTCGGGCCAACACACGCTGGATATCTGGATGCGCGAAGATGGAGCTAAGATTGATCGTGTGTTGTTAACTACGGAATCAACCTACAGTCCGGATGAGCCATCCGAAAGTGTTGGTTTTTCACGACCGGCCGATTTAGATGACAACCACATTATAGACTTGAGTGATTTTGCTATACTGGCTCAACAATGGCTGGCGCATTCAATCACATTAGTCCACGGCCAAGACGGATACTCTGGTGGGTCGAGCTGCTTTGTGAGCTTTTACGACCCGGACACAAACTTTGGGGATTGGCCATACCTCCGTGTTCGCTCAACCAACGCGCGTAAGACACTACTGAAATGGAGTGGTTTGAACGAGACCGCTTTGGGGAATATGGTGGTAACGGGGGCTGCGTTGCATCTGTATGTATATAGCTGCCGAAACCCGGAGGGGGTGGACATTACCATACATCAGGTCATTACCGACTGGGATGCAATGGCGACGACGTGGAACCGGCGCAGCGCTGTAGAATTCTGGTGCAGTTCCGGGATGAAGGAAGGCGTTGACTATGAGTCGGAGCCTGTGGGCCTGGTTCTTGGGCCTGAAGAGGGCTTTACAGGATGGATAGAGGTTCCTATCGACGTATCTGTTATACAGGAGTGGTTGGCTTATCCTGAATACAACTGTGGGCTGGTTATCAAGGCCATCTGCCAGGGGCAACCAGGTTTGTCTGCTTGGTTTTATAGTAATGCATATGAAGACTTTGCTGTACGTCCGCAGTTAGTGGTCACAGTGATACCGGGAAGTCCTGGTCCGCTTGCATTACCCTTGGACCGTCAGGTAGATTCGGACTTTGTGCTTGCTGCGTACAAGAACAAGGAAACTGCAACTTTGGTTCTCCAGCCTACAACGTTTGCTACTAAAGATTTGGATTTGGAAATCAGTTTTGCCGAACGTACTACCGCAGCGGTGCCGAGAGAGCCGGTATTAGTCACCATGTCTGCGTGGCCGGACCCGACAAATGTCGCCATTGACATCAGGGACTGGCCGGACGGAGAGTACACGACAACGATTCGGGAATCCCGAGGCGATGGCAAGGATACTGGGAGCCTCGTTCGTTTTCTGCGCAAGCAGACTGTCCCACTGCCGAAACCGCCGGCCGAGCCTGTTGTGGTGGAAGGAATTAGGATGCTGTTTCTGGACGACTGGTACCTTCAACAGCGCAGCGGCCTGCGTTTCCGCGTCCATCCTGCCGAAGCGTTTTCGGTGACGACCGGCATGCTGGGCGAGAATCGTCCCATGCAACGAGGACTGAATCTGTCGTTTGAGCCGGACGGTACTGCCGTTGTAAAACTGAAGGATTGGGACAGAAATGGACAAAATCCTATCGAACATACCGCGAGGAGCAGCGACTTAGTAAACTGGGACATCATAGAAGCGGGCGGTTCCGCAGGGGCGGCAGCCGGATACCTGAGCAGCTTATCCTACCGCTACTACGACCCGCAAATCGATGGCCCGGTGGTGCTCGAACAAGTCAATGTTCGGTATTCCGGCTACGAGCCGACCCAATGGGGCGATGTTAATATCCCTGCCAGAAGCACAATACCGGTTTGGGAAAAGTCCCCTGCGGAGTATTTGATTCTTCTGAAGGAGCCTTTGATAACGGACAAGGCGGTCTTCGAGGAAGGCGAATCGGGGGAATGGAGCAACTCGAATGACAACTTTGGCGGGCAGTGGCTCAGTGCCAACGGGTCAACATTACACTACAGCCAGTCCCGTACGATTCCCCGCTGCGACCCGTTCAGGATATATTACGACAACCTCAGCATGTGCAACCGTATCATGGTGGTCTGGAGTACGGGCGATGGTGTTAACTGGGAGCCGACCTATTTTACGATGCCAAGTGAGGAAGATCCGTTTGGTTACACACATTACGGAGCCAACGGCTTCTGGGCTGAGGGTAAGAACTTGCGGCTGGCGTACCTTTTTGCCTACAATCAGGCTTGGCAGCAGATATACCTTGAGCTGGTATATAGCAGGGATGGCGTTCTTTGGCATCGTTTTATTGGTGAGCCGGCATTTGTAGCCAATGGTCCTGTGGGCAGTTGGAATTTCGGGTGGATGTTTGTTGGGGCCGGGCCAGTTGAGAAGGATGGGATGGCTCATCGTTTGCTCAGCTACTGCAGCAACTACCCGCATTTCTTTTACTTCATTTGCAATCGGGAAGATGTCTCAGGCATAACGGCTGAATGGCTGGAGGAACGTTTCAGAGGCACAGGGCTAACGACCCAGTGGCCGTACTGGTCTTCTTTTGGCTCTTGGGAGGCGATGGCTGATTACGCCGCGGTTGCTTCGCAGACGGTAGGATTGATGCGCTACAGGCGGGACGGCTGGGTGTCAATTGCGCCGGAACAAGAACAAGGTGCGCTGGTAACAAAGGTGCTGCAGGCTGGTCAAATGTTGGCAATCAACGCTCGGACAGAGCCGAGCGGTTTTATCAAAGTTGAGGTTCTGGACTCGGCTGGACAGGAAATAGCGGGCTACTGCAATGCTGATGCAGCTTTGTTCACGGGTGACTCTACGAGCGAGCAGTTGAGCTGGAACAATGGGGCTGTGCAGCAGTTGCCTGCTGTGCCGCTTCGTTTGCGTATCACCATCGACCATGCGGATATGTTTTCGCTGGAATGGTAAATTGCTGTTCTAATGTTATAATACTCCCAAAAACCGGGCGCATAACTAATGTGGGTTTATCCTTCAAAATTCATATTCCGATATGCCCTGCTTGGTACGAACTTATAGGACGACGGGCTCGTATAGTCAATGTCTTAAAAACCGCCCTGCCTTTACTATGGTAAGGCTAAAGCTATATTCTTTATTTGCCGATAGTTACGTTGCCAAGAGAGCCGGTTTTATCAGCTGGAATTGTTCCGGTTGGTCATTTGGAGGCAGTTTCATAAACAAAGCTTTATGCGATTAGTAGCTGTTCTTTAGTGCAGCTGAGGGGGACGGAGTCCAACGATAACAATTGTAACGCAAAATATAACGGCACCGACATCACATATTTTTAAAATTCTACCGGCAATACAGCAAATTTGCGGAGTTTAAATAATTAAGGTAAACGGATATGCAGATACCATTGCTGGACCTGAAGGCGCAGTACGCGACAATAAAAGATGAAGTTATGACGGCAGTTTCGGATGTTCTCGAAACACAGAGATGCATAGGCGGCCCAAAAGTTGCCGAGCTTGAGAAAAAAATTGCTGCGATAAGCGATTGCAAATATGCCGTCGGAGCTTCAAGCGGGACGGACGCGATTCTTAACAGCCTGATGAGTCTGGGTATCGGCGCAGGCGATGAGGTAATTACCACCCCTTTTACTTTTTTTGCCACAGTAGGCTGTATAGCCCGAACGGGGGCCAGACCTGTGTTTGTTGATATCGACCCGAGGACTTACAATATCGATGCCGAACTTATCGAAGCGGCAGTCACGGAGAAGACCAAAGCGATTATGCCCGTGCATCTATACGGTCAAATGGCTGATATGGACCCGATTATAGGCGCTGCCCAAAAGCATAATTTGTATGTTATAGAAGACGCAGCGCAGTCAATCAGCAGCACATACAAAGGCCGAAAGGCCGGGAGTATCGGCACGTGTGGGTGTTTTAGCTTTTTCCCAAGCAAAAATCTCGGCGCCGCCGGTGACGGCGGGATGATAGTGACGAACGACGAGGATATTTACAATCAGTTATCAATTATGCGTAATCACGGCAGCAGGCCCAAATACTATCACAAATTTATCGGGGGCAATTTTCGGCTCGACCCGATTCAGGCCGCCGTGCTCCTTGTCAAGCTGCCGCACTTGGACCAGTGGTCGCAGCAGCGTCGATATAACGCCGAATACTACAACCGCAAATTTGCAGATACGTCCGTTCAGACTCCGTTTATCAGTCCGGATTGCGTTACAATATATAATCAGTACTGCATCCGTGTTCTGCGACGTGATGAGGTTGTGGCACATTTGAAGAAAAACGATATCGGTTGTGAGATTTATTATCCTGTGCCGATGCACTTACAGGAATGTTTCTCACATCTCGGCTATAGCCAGGGCGATTTGCCCGAAGCGGAAAAGGCAGCTAAGGAAGTGATGGCACTACCGATCTACCCGGAACTGACCGAAGAGATGAAAGATTATGTAATCCAGGTGCTTCTGGAGTTTTTAGGATAGTAGTCTGCGTTTTAGTTTTTATGAGAGTTCAGGGGCTGATAACTTTGTGGTTCCTATTTCCCTGACCCGCACTTTAGTCCATTTGAGATATACGAACTTAATTGGGATAATGATGCAAACTAAGCAAATAAAAAAATGCAAATAGCCCTTTGTTACATGTATTGAACTTTTGGTATCGTCTTCTTTTCCTTTAAGGCTTCAAGGGTTTATGATTGTTAATAAAATAATACTACCAATTTGCATTGCGTTGTTTTTTACAGCATGCTTAGTCTCCGGGGATGAACAAGAATCACTATGCAATTTTAAAAATCCTGAGGCGGTAGGCGAAGTTCTAAGCGGTAAACGCAGCGTAGCTAATGCCGCCTGGTGGGGGTTTAATTCAGAAGATTCAACCGAAGCGATACAAGGAGCGATAAACTCAAGGGCTCAAACGGTTATTATCCCCTATGTTGGAAGAGATTGGGTTGTCCGTCCAATAAAGCTAATTAGTAACCAAGAGATTTTTTTCGAGCCGGGCGTTGTTGTGACTGCGAAAAAGGGGGAATTCAAAGGTAAGTATGATTGTCTTTTCTCAGCACATCACTTGAGTAATGTAACACTCAGGGGCTACGGTACTACGCTGCGGATGCAAAAGGCTGACTATATGAATAGCGCCAAATATACTAAATCCGAACATCGACATATTGTCCAGATTCGAAGTTCCGAAAATATTAAAATTCTTGGCTTTAGATTAGAGAACTCAGGGGGAGATGGTATTTTCGTTGGCCCGAAAGGTGGCAGCATTACAGCGGTAGATGAATATTTTTATGTACCATGCAGAAATGTGGCAATTAAAGACTGTATTTGTGATAACAATTATCGCCAGGGGATAAGCGTAATTTCTGTAAATGGGTTATTAGTGGATAACTGTATACTTAAAAATACCCGTGGAACCCCACCTCAGGCAGGTATAGATCTGGAGCCAAGCAATTCAAAAGGAATATTGTCAAATATTGTGATAAGCAATTGTGTCTCCGATCGCAATTCCGGTCCTGGCATGACGGTAAACATAGATCGACTCGGAGCTATACCACGGGAGATTTCAATACTTTTTGTTAACTGCTATGTTAAAAATTGTGAGAAATCGGCTTTAAGTGTTTTCGCTGCGGAAAATACAAATAATATAAAAGGACTTATCGAGTTCAAAAATTGCGTTTGTGAGAATATAAATCATAGGGGTATTAATACTATCTGGGAAAAGGTTGCTTCTCCAATAACTTTACGGTTCAGCAAATGTAAATTCCGAAATGTAGCTATAAGAAAAAACGATGTCCCTTTTCGCTTGCTTCTGAAAACAGTACATACAGCAAGACAAAACGGAGGCATTGAGATTGTTGATTGTTATCTCTATGATGAAAAAAAACGTCCTTGTCTCAAAATTACTGACCGGAAAGGATACAACGATATTTATGATATCAAAGGTGATATTTACGTTTACAACCCTTATGGGGCAACAGTTGATTCAGGGATAACTGATAAAAAGATGGCACTGAAGATACATTCTTTAAAAAGAACACAATGGTAGAGAAACTCTTTAAAAAGTACAGGAAATCATGTATAGAGCTTTATCTTTAAAAAGAAATTTTTCCTGGGCATTTATTGGTAATGTCGTAAAAGCTGCAAGCATGTGGTGTTTTATTGCAATGCTAATCAAAATGAGCACCACTGCAAGTGTTGGTAAATTTGAGCTCGCCAGAAGTATTGTGTTACCACTTACGATAATTATTATGATGCAGCTTCGAGTTGTTCAGGCCACAGACACGCAACAGGAATATTCATTTGCAGATTACCTGGGAACGCGACTGACTATGACTGTCCTTGGCCTTGTTTTGCTTACGGTAATAGCATTTGGTTGCTACGGTGGCGAGGTGGCCTGGGTAATCCTGCTTTGGGGTTTAGCCAAAAGTATTGAGTGCGTAAGCGACATCGTACGCGGATTGTTCCAGAAGTATGAATGTATGAATTTCAGCGGAATAAGTATGGCTATTGCGGGTTCTGCAGGTATTATGGCTGCGGGTATGTTGCTGTGGTCTACTGGCAAGATCATATTAGCCATTACAGGAATTATTGCCGTGCATATAACTGTTCTGTTTTTATATGAACTTCCCCACGCTCGCCGGCTACTTTGCCACAAATCGGCGAGTGATGGTAAAACATACAGGATGCGGCCACATTTTCATATTATAACAATGTTCACTTTATTGTGGCTTGCTTTGCCGTTAGGAATAGTTAATTTTTTGGGAGCCCTTCAAAGCACTATTCCCAAGCTGATTTTAGAATCCTATCACGGCGAAATTGCTCTCGGGTATTTTGGCCCGATTGCTTATCCAATTTCGTTAGGCACCATTATTGTTTATGCAATGGGTTGGTCAGCATTGCCCAGATTGGCGAATTATTACAACAACGATCTGGTTGCTTACTGTCGGCTAATGAAAAAATTGTTGTTTTTAGGTTTAAGCATGGGGGTGCTTTTAATAGCAGCTGTGGCTGTATTTGGTAAATTTTTGCTTACTTTTTTGTATTCTTCCGAATACGCTCGTTATCACACGGATTTTATCATCCTGGCAGTCAGTGGTGCCATAGGGTTTGTATCCACTTTCTGTGTATATGGTCTCACATCGGCAAGAATATTCAAATTACAATTACTTGTACCATTAATGTCCTGTTTAGTTGCTGTAATAACAGCAATCTTGATAGTTCCATCTTATGGCCTTCGAGGGACAACAATAACATCAATAATTTCATTTTCTACAATGCTTGTGTGCGCCGGTGGTATACTGCTTTGGATTATTCATAAACGGCGAAAAGGATTAGAACTGTGACTTACTTAACAGTTTAAACACCAACTGCCCTAAGGGTACGTTGAGGACAGTAAAACTTTTAATAACAGATAGTACTATAGCAAAAAATGATAACTCAAGAATATTACGATTCCGAACAGCTTGCTGAATCATTTTGTCAAGCGACAGAGCCAAGAGCTTACATGGCATCCAAAATCCAGCTTTTTGCGGTGATTGTCTATATTATCAGTCAGGGCTTTGCCATTCCAATTCTTGCAGTGGGACCATCATGGGCAGTATGGCCGCGACTGGATGATTTTGCCACATTGTTTCTGTTTTTGGTGTACTTAGGTTCCCGTTCACGTATCTACTCAATGGATAGAAGAGAACGCTTCTTCTACGTTATATGGATAGTCCTTATTTTATACACTATCCCCAGCACATTAGTTGGAGTGTTGATGCGACCGGAATTGAGCAAGGGACTAACTTTTGGTGTTTTTCAAACTTTCCGGGTTTTTGAGTATGGACTGGTATGGTTATGCATTCGTGGAATGAGTTTTTCCAGAAGACAATTTGATGTAATTACAAGAACATTTTTTTGCGTCTTTATATTTGTACTCATTATTTGCATAGGTAATGTCACCGGTTTTATCCCTGCTTCCCGTTTGGTTGCCCATTTACCGCAAGGCCCTGTTTGTGGGCCCTGGCTGTATGTTCACACCAAAACTTCTGCTTCAGAGGCTTTAGGGCCATACGGATGGAACCCTCATTATCTGGATGTTCAACTTATTTGTATAATGGCGGTTATTCTGGCGGCTTCAAAGCCCAGTTTGTTTTTCCGTATTTTTGCAGCAGGGGCAATTGGGATTATAATTATTATGAGCGGATCTCGTGCTCCATTAGCCGGCTTTGCAGTTGCTCTGGCCATATGGTCGAGTAAGAGCATTAAGCAATTTATGTTTTTGATATTTATCATTGTAATAGGTGCCATTAGTTTTCATTTCATTGCCGGTCTTGCGGAAGTATCTGTAATAGAATATGCTTTTGAACGTACACAAAGCCTTGTAGGTATTTCAGATCCTACTTTGTCAGGTCGTACGGGGCACTGGAGATATATTTTTGAGTTTATCATTAATAATCCTATGATTTTTATTACCGGTGTCGGCTGGGGATTCAGCGGCCATGTACTTGGCGGCATAACCACTGCTCACAATACATTTTTACAAGCTTTTGTAGAAATGGGCATATTCGGTGCATCGCTGTTTTTTATTTTTTTATTCGCTATTTATCGGTTGCTTCTCGGAAATAATCCCCTGAAAAAAGCTGTGAGATCTGCCCTGCTTGGCCTGATGGTGGTAAGCCTTACTCATGAAACTTTGTATCCTTATACCAACAACGGTAGTTTTCACGGCCTATTGCTGGCAATAGTTGCTATTGCAGGAGCCACGGAAAGAGGATTTAACATCGAAGAATCCTACTATGCTGAGTATGAATCCGAGCAGGGTGAACATTTTAATGGCTGTTAGTACGCAATATAGACCGATTTTAGTAGGAGGTTTTACATGAATACCCCATTGGTAACGATTGGCATTCCATTCTATAATAACCAGGAAACTCTTTTAAGTTCAATAAAATCGATTTTTGCCCAGACGTATAAAAACTGGGAACTTATCCTTGTTGACGATGGTTCTACGGATAGCAGTTTGCATATAGCAAGATTTATTGACGACTCTCGTGTGAGGGTAATTAGTGATGGGATTAACAAAAAACTGGCGGCAAGATTAAACCAGATTATAGGTTTGGCTAAGGGTAAATATGTTGCCCGCATGGATGCCGATGACCTTTGCCTGCCTACAAGAATTGAACGTCAGGTACAGTTGCTGGAAAAAGACAGCAAAGTTGATATCGTAGGCTGTGGGGCAGTATATCTTAATAAAGAAAATGAGCCTTTAGGACAAACAATGGCTCCAGAAATACATGAAAAGATTTGTGCATATCCATATAGAACTTTCGGTATTTGTCATCCCTCAATTGTAGCGCGAAAGTCATGGTATAAAAAATATTACTACGACGAAACAGTAACCCTGGGGCAGGACTTTAATCTGTGGCTAAGAAGTTACCAGAGTAGTGTTTTTGCTAATATTCCTGATCCCTTGTATTGTTACAGACTCGAAGCTTCCTTCATGCTTGTGAAGCAAATCAAAAACCGTTATACATCTGCAGGTTATATTTTTAAGCATTACCAAAAACGGAGTTGTTTGTATGAAGCCTTGTATTATGCTATGATGCAGTATTTGAGGATGGCTGCAGAAATTGGTTTTTGCAGCATCGGATTGAAGGGAAAACTATTAGCCAGACGTTATAAACCATTAAATAACGCTGAGATAGAAAAGTACAACTCAAAAATTCATGATATCGAAAATACAAATCTGCCCATAATAGCAACTTAATGCCATTACAATGGCTTTGAGATAACAGTAACAACTTCGCCCGGCGGTAGTAGTCAGGATTTTAGTTTGTGGCTGGGATCCTATGAAAGGAGTTGTTTTGCTAATATTTCGTCCCCTCTGTACTACTATAGATGTGAAAATTCTTTTAGCCAAAGGAAACTCTTGACGAGTCAAATATCATGTATAAAGCTTGTATTATACCATTATCTCAAAAAGGGTTTATTTTTTAGGGCACTTTATTTTTCGTCAATACAGTTATTAAAGATTGTTGGTGGCCCCATTATCTGCTTGCTGTACTCAGAAAGAAAACTAATTCAAAGGAGGTATGGCCATATTAGTGATGAAGAAAAACAATTCCACAAACATGTTTTAACTGCAATTAAGAAAACAGTACTGCCAGTTAGGCAATCCTAAAAACATTGACTGTGAGGCATTAAATGGTTCGATTGTGTATAATCTCTACTATCCCATCCACGATAAAATCTTTTGTCAGGCAACAAATAGAGTTTTTACAAAAAATTGCTGTTTAATCTGAACCGCTACGAATTCTTCTATATAAAAAGTCCTATGCTGACAGCCTATTCGTATTTCAATCAGTGGTTTGACCCTGTTTGATGCAGGATCAATGTTGCAGAAAACAAAGAGGCGTTGCTGGTATATGAGAGAACAAACCCATAAAAATAATTTACCAAAAATATGTCTTATATCCGCTGTCCCCGGCACTATTTTCTTTTATCGTGAGTTGATAGTCCACTTGAAGAGCGTCGGAGCTCAAGTCGGTGTCGCCGCCTCGGATATGCCGAGATTGTACGAACTTAAGAACCATCTTGGATGTAAGATTTTTCCGGTAGAAATATCCCGCCGGATAACGCCGTTGAGAGACCTAGTTTCTATTGTCAAACTCTCCTACTACTTTCGCCGAGAAAAATATGATATCGTACATGCCCATACACCTAAAGGTGGTTTTATCGGCATGATGTCGGCCTTTCTGGGTGGTATTTCCCATCGTGTCTATACAGTTCACGGGTTGCTTCTTGGAACCGCAACTGGGTTAAAACGAAAATCGTTCTGGGTAGCAGAATTACTGTCCTGCAAACTGGCCACCGAAGTTCTTGCCGTCAGTCCCAGTTTAAGAAAATGTGTTGTTGAGGAAAAGCTGTGCCCGGCCGAGAAGATTAAGGTTCTATGTGATGGAACGGCTTGCGGTATCAACTTGAGAAAATTTGAGCCGAGCGAAAAGACTACGCAGTTTGGCAAACAAACCAGAGAAAAGCTGAATATACCCGAAGATGCGATAGTTATAGGATTCGTGGGCAGAATCACTCCCGATAAGGGAATCGAAACGCTGGTTGATGGTTTTTTAAAGCTGCAGCAGCAAACAGCCAATGTTTACTTATTGCTCATTGGTCGGATTGAAACTATACGTGAATCCCTCAATCAGCAAACTATGGATACAATCAATAGTAATGATAATATTCACTGCACAGGACATGTCAAAAATACTGTGCCATTTTATGCCGCGATGGATTTGGTCGTACTGCCTTCCCGGCGTGAAGGTTTTGGCCTGTCGTTAGCCGAAGCAGGAGCAATGGGGCTGCCCACAATTGCAACAAGAGTTACCGGTTGCGTGGATGCGGTGGTCGACAACGTGACTGGGTTGATGGTTGATGTCAATGACGAGTTGCAGCTTGCTGAGGCAATGTTAAAGTTGGCCCGTAATACCGGACTGCGAAATAAGTTAGGCCGACAAGGCCGTGAACGAGTCAAAAAGCTTTTTGATTCTAAACGGTTAGTTGCCGAACATATGGCTCTATACAAAAGAATTTTGTCAAAAAAGCAGGACTGTTAAGTTAAGAAATTATCTAATTTGCTGCAAGCGTAATTATGACTAGTCCAGATAAAAAAAAGAAATCTCCAATTTTTTACTTTTTTGCGGCTCTTTTAGCAATTATTCTCATAATGTTTATCGCCAGCCAGCGTTCGCCTTTGGTAAAAGAGATTACAAATGCCCCTGACTTGACTAATTTTTTGCCGTATAAAACCATTTTCATCCCGATTGATTTTACCAGAGTATTATAGTATGCTCCCCAGAGATGTGATACAAACTATCGGTGAACACAGATTAAGGCTTTTAGGGATGTAATAACTTTAGCCTTATCTAAATATCATGGATAATCGAAAAAATAAAAAGTCTGCTATAATTATATTCACAGCAGTTTTTGTTGTGATTGTTATTTTAATGTTTGTTTCGCGTCTGCGAAGCAACTTTGAGTATGAATTGACGGGGCCGCCTTCCGGTGTTGCAAAGCTATATACTATTGGCGATCATCTCGTTGCGATATCAAAGACAAATGAGTTTTATCTATGGGACTGGAACAATCTGGAAGCTAAACCCCAAAAAGGTTCTATAAGAGCAAAAAAACTGCTGTGCTTAGATGACAAACGAATCCTCCAGATACCATCCGGTAGTCCCGGCACGGCTATCGTCAGCAATTTGGCAGGAGATGAGGTCTATAAAAGTCTATCGCTCGGTTATAATAAGCAATGTTCCTATATGGAGATCAGCGGCAATGGCAGATTTGTTGTTTTTGCTATGACAGCCAGGGCAGCGGCAGCCAATAGCGGTGCCTTGCATCAGCTCGAGCTTCAATTACTCGATACCGATTCGTACGAGTTATCTTATGTTACCAAGATTGACTTAGATGATGCTACAATCGAGGTCGGCAATGTAGCGGTATCTAATGACGGCAGATTTATCGCTCTTGTCGGCCACAAAAATGATGCCGGGTGGGTAGCCTTAGCTGATGTAAGCCAAAAACAACTTTTATGGCAACGGGTAATTGAGCAGCCTGTAGAGCTTGCAGAAATTGTTTTTTCACCCAATGGAAAGGTAGTCTATACCGGCGGAAAAGGCAGAGACGTGTACGCTTTGGAAACCACTGATGGCAACATTTTACGTAAGTTAGAGATGGATAAACACGAACTCCCCAATAAAAAACAACACGTTTGCTGTATCGACGTAACTGCCAATGGAAGTATTGTTGCAGCTGGAACCTCACCGGCGAACTTAGTATACATTTGGGATGCCAAAACCGGTAACAGGATTAGCATTATTTCAAACGTTTGTCCAAAGGTGCTGGCCGGCCCGACTATTCTGAATGGTTTGGCTTTTTCGCCCAATTCGGCATTTTTCGCCACTTCAGATATGATGGCAAGTAAAAAAATAAGGGTGTGGAGAATACCAAAATAACCAATACGAACACAGCCCATCAGGGGCCGGTCCCTTTCATTAAAATTCGATAAGGATTTGAGGGACTTTGGAAATGGTTGTTTGATAAATTGCAGTTTGAAGAAGAATTAACTACAATTAAATATTTCACGTATCTGCGCATTCGGACTATGAGAGTTCTTTGTTGTAAAGAACCCAAATGCTGAGAAAATTTAAATTGCTTCAATTGTTGGTTTAAGGAACTGTTATGAAGGAAAAAACGGCTGTTATAATTGGTGCAGGCCCAGCAGGGCTGACTGCTGCTTATGAGCTGCTTAACAAAACCGATATCAAACCGATTATTTTTGAGAGGACTGGTGATATCGGCGGTATTTCAAAAACCGTCAATTATAAGGGCAATAGAATCGATTTAGGAGGTCATCGGTTTTATTCCAAGTCAGATAGAGTTATGCAGTGGTGGTGTAATATTCTTCCGCTACAAGGTGCTCCCTCGAGGGACGATATTGCGTTGGGAAGAAAGGTACCTCTTTCTACGGAAGCGGATGCTCCAGACCCGGAAAAAGAAGACCGTGTGATGTTAATACGTAGCCGGCTTTCGAGAATATTTTTCATTCGAAAGTTTTTTGATTATCCCATTTCTTTAAATTTCAAGACATTTTCCTATCTTGGGCTGATACGAATCATCAAAATATGTTTGAGTTATATTAAGATTAGGCTTTTTCCTATCAAAGCTGAAGTAACTCTGGAGGATTTCTTTATAAACAGGTTCGGTAGAGAAGTATATTCACTTTTTTTCAAAGATTATACGAAGAAAGTTTGGGGAGTTCCTTGTAATGAAATCAGTTCAGAATGGGGTGCCAAGAGAATAAAAGGATTATCTATTTCAAAAGCGGTAGCCCATGCGATTAGAAACATGTTTGCAAAAGATTCTTCTGTTGGACAAAAAAATGTAGAGACCACTTTAATTGGACAATTTGTGTACCCCAAGTTTGGCCCGGGGCAATTATGGGAAGAGGTTGCTAGGATTATTAAAGAAAAAGGTGGGCAGATATACCTAAACCATAAAGTTACAGGCCTCAGGAGTGAAGATAACAAAATAACTGAAGTTAATGTTGAAAATGTTATTACAGGCGAGCAAACCTCTGAAAGAGCCGACTATCTTTTTTCAACGATGCCGGTTAAAGAATTAATAAATTCTTTCGAGGGAGGTGTGCCAGAAGACGTCAAGAAAGTAGCCGACGGACTAATTTGTCGTGCATTTATGACCGTAGGTTTGCTTCTTAAGAAGCTGAAAATTAAGAATGAGACAAAAATAAAAACAGTTAATAATATTATTCCGGACGACTGGATTTATATACAGGAAAAAGATGTTAAAATCGGAAGGCTTCAGATATTCAATAATTGGAGTCCTTATATGGTAAAAGATCCCAATACTGTCTGGATAGGTTTGGAATATTTTTGCACGGCCGGTGATGAGCTTTGGAATAAATCTGATGAGGAGTTTTCCAGACTCGGCATAGATGAACTAGCCAGGATAAACATTATTGACAAAGAGGATGTTCTTGACAGTGTTGCGATTAGAACACCAAATAGCTATCCGGCTTACTTTGGGACCTATGGACAATTCGACATAATTAGAAATTTCGTAGATAAGTTTGAAAACTTATTTTTAGTTGGCAGAGGAGGCAT
>JAFGRL010000159.1 GCA_016935195.1 Sedimentisphaerales bacterium | reverse complement strand
TTGTAATTATGCGGATTTTGGAAAAGAAAGCAAGGATTTATTTTGGTAAATTTCCTGTGGTGCGGGAAAGAAAAACCCCTTGTGGTGCAAGGGGCTAAAAGTTTGGATTCTTGACAATGAGAACCCGCCGAATGAATCGGCGGGCTAAAAAATTTCAAAATACCCCTGCCCGCAGGTGGCAGGGCTAAATAATTTAAGATTGGACACAATCGACTTTCTCAGGGTGACAAGCAGATAAAAATTATTTACCAATGAAACTTTCTGAAAAAAATGCAGCTACAATCCCCACGCGCGGGCGAAGGCTCGGAAACTGCGGTCGTACGTTTTCTCAATATCATCAGGGAAACAACAGCCGGGCAGTTCTTTAATCGATAAATGGTATTGCAGACATTCACAACACATTCCCTTTTTGTCACAGCCCGGATATGTGCAATTACAATTTTCGAGGTTTTGCTCCTTTTTGCATTCCATTTTAGAGTAGTTTCCTTTCATTAAGATAACTCTATTACTCACGCTGTAGTAACAGATTTTAGCAGCAGCTACGAGAAATGGAATTCAATTATATCTTTGTCATTAAGAATGTGGTGTCTTTGGGCGTTCTGGCCATCGTAAACACCCGTTCCCCAGATTCTTGCGAATTTGAGCTTTTTAGCTAATTCCCGATGAATGGCTTGGGCAAGGTCCATAACGGTCGAGCCGGCGGGCATAGTGAAAGGCTCCTTCATATCAACCGGCTTGCCGGGCGGCTTGGCGTAGATTCGTATCATGCCCAGCAGGCCGAAGATTTTGCCCGGCAGCTCGTCCAGGCCGTCGCCGGTTTTTGCCGATACTTCAACAAATTCGAAAGGGTACCCGCACGAGCTTTTTAATCTCTCCAAGGCGTTAGCCTTAGCCATATCAGATTTAGTGCAAATACAAAAGGTCCTTTTGCCCAGTGCGTTGCCGTTAGAGTCCACAGCATTAACCTTTTGGTCTATAAGCAGATTCCTTGACTGCAGAAAATCAAGGCAGCTGTGCAGTTGTTCAACGATCTCTGCCGATAAGTCGATAACAATTGCGATAAGGTCGCAGTGGCGGTACGTTCCGACCTGGCCGGGAGCGCAGTAATCAGCGGTAACCGGCGGCATATCAATAAGCTGGATTTGGACGTCCTCGAATTCCATCATCCCAGGCACCGGCCCGCCAGTTGCAAATGGAAACTCTGCCACGTTGACTTTTGCGTTGGTCAGGGTTGCGACGATTGAGCTTTTGCCGCAGTTGGGGGTACCAAGCAGCACGACCTGGCCTGAGCCGCTTCTTGGAATATGGAAGATATCAACATGCTTGGCACCAGATTTTTTGGTCGGAGCTTCTTTTAGTTTGCTCAGCTTTCGCCGCAGGTCGGCGCGCATATGGTCGGTGCCTTTGTGCTTGGGGATAACCCGCAGCATCTGTTCGAGCGCCAGAATCTTTTCCTCATTGACAGTGGCGCTTCTGAACCACTGCTCAGCCTTGTAATATTCTGGTGTAAGATTAGCGGGCATCTTTACAAGATTAAAAAGTGAAAATTAAAAAGGCAACAGGTGAAACCAGTACTGTATTTCATAAATTTCGGGGCTATTGCTGATTGAGATTGCTTCGTCTCTCGCTCCTTAAGGGCAAGTTCCTCGCAATGATAAATGTGTTTTTTTACTGTCATTGCGAGCGCAGCGAAGCAATCTCTGCTCGCTATAAACTTATTATCATCTAAAAACTTATGCAAGACAGCTTAGCTATTTTCTTTTTAATTAGCCGTAGAGTTTTTCTGCGACCAAATCGCCGACTTCGCTGGTGGAATAACCCATTCGGCCTGCCTGTAGCGATTTTAGCTTGTTGGCTGTAACAAATATGACAGCACTTTCAATTGCATCTGCAGCTTTTTCCTCGCCGAGCGTGCTGAGCATCATCTGCACCGCACAGATGGCAGCTAAGGGATTAATAACGCCTTTGCCGGTATATTTTGGAGCGCTTCCGCCGATAGGTTCAAACATACTAACGCCCTGTGGATTGATGTTGCCGCCGGCAGCGATACCCATACCGCCCTGGAGCATAGCACCGAGGTCGGTGATTATATCTCCGAACAGATTGCCCGTAACAATAACGTCGAACCATTCGGGATTTTTGACCATCCACATACACGTAGCGTCAACGTGGTAGTATTCTCTTTTGATATCAGGAAACTGCTTTTCTCCCATTTCATTAAAAGCGCGTGCCCACAAGTCATAAATATATGTCAGCACATTTGTTTTTCCGCAAAGGGCAAGAGTGTTGTTGTCGCCTTTGCCGCAGGCTTTCTTGCCGTACTTACGTGCGTATTCAAATGCATATTTAAGACAGCGGTCAACCTGGAACCGGTTGTAAACAGCCGACTGAACCGCAACCTCGTTAGGTGTCCCTTTCATAGTAAAGCCGCCCGTGCCGGTATACATGTCGCCGGTATTTTCCCGCACAACTGTAAAATCTATATCTTCCGGGCCTTTATCCTTCAAAGGTGTATATACCCCCGGATATAATTTGACGGGACGCAGGTTTATATACTGGTCGAGCTCAAAACGAGCTTTCAGCAGAATACCTTTTTCGAGAATCCCCGGCGGCACATCAGGATGGCCTATTGCGCCAAGCAAAATTGCATCAAAGCGGCGAAGCTCTTCGATGGCGCTATCCGGCAGTGTCTCGCCGGTTCTTTTATATCTTTCGCCGCCGAAGTCAAATTCGGTCAAGCTGACTTTAAAACTAAATTTATCGGCAGCAGCCTTTAAAACCTTAACTGCTTCAGCCGTAACTTCCGGCCCCGTTCCGTCACCAGCTATTATCGCTATTTTGTACATATTCTAAAAATCCTTTCTCTAATTAGGGGTCAGGGGTCAGTGTTCAGGGCTCAGGGGAGCCTCTTTTCTACAGATTTGCGCAGGCCATTAATCATTCGACCAATTTCCGCAGTTTTTTCTAATAACTGTTTTGTTTTATTGAAATCAATATAGTTCAATCTTTGAGCTATTTGAATATGAGTTTCCAACTCTGCCAGAGCTATAAGCGATGGATAGATGCTGAAGAAATTCTTTACTATGCTTTCTTTCTCGTCCTTCAGCTATATTTGCGGGGACTGACACAGCCGCACGTTGTAGCTGGCCTGCAAGACCATAAACTTCGTTTTTAGGAAAATTCTTGGTTGCCCGATAGCACATCACCACCATATCCATAGCTTTTTGCCAAACTCCCAGGTCTTTATAGCTTTTAACTGTCATTTATCTACCCTGACCCCTGACAACTGGCCCCTGACCCCTTTTAATATGTTCCAGCAGGCCACCGGCTTTTATTATCTCTAAGGCAAAATCAGGCAACGGCTTGAATTGAATTTCAGTTCCTTCCGTTTCATTTTCAATTATGCCTTTTTCATAGTCGATATCAAGATTGTCTCCATCGGTGATTTTATCGATGGCATCCGGTAACTCGATTAGATAGAAACCGCAGTTTATAGCATTTCTGTAAAATATTCTTGCGAAGGACTTGGCAATAACAGTCCGGACGCCTGCGCCTCGGATGGCCCAGACAGCGTGCTCTCTGCTCGAGCCGCAGCCGAAATCTTCGCCGGTAACGATTACGTCACCCGGCTGGACCTTCTTGACAAAGTCCGGGTCAAGGTCTTCAAGGCAATGTTTTGCTAATTCAGTTTCGTCATCGGTATTTAGGTACCGAGCGGGGATAATCTCATCGGTATTTATGTGATCTCTCTTGTAAACATGCGCTGTTGCTTTCATTTTAATAGGCCCTCTACTTGTTCTGTTTTGATTATCCTGATTCCAATATTTCTCATATCCAGAACATTGGCCTGATGAATCTCTTGGCTCTGGCCTGCGACCGCATCTTCAACCAGATAAGTAATATAGTTGTAAGCAACTGCATCAAAGGCCGTTGTCCTTATACAATTCGGCGTCTGAACACCGACTATGACAACGTTTTTTATCTCTAATGACCGCAAGATTGAATCGAGATCCGTATTGAAAAAGGCACTCATCCTGATTTTTTTGACCCGATACTCATTTTCTTTTGGCTTGAGTTCATCAATTATTTGAGCACCTTTTGTGCCCTCAACCGCAAACGGTGTTTTGGAAAATGACTCTTTTCTGGTTATTTCAATGTCACTGCCATCTCTTCTCTGTACTCTGGCCATGTGGAATATCGGAAAATTTTTGCTTCGGAACTCTTCTAAAACTGCTCTTACATTGTCAACAATTTCTAATGCTCCTTTGATTCTAAATGGAGCATCTTCCAATACAAAATCGTTTTGCATATCGATGATTAGTAATGCTGTTTGTTTCTTACTCATAAGAACCTCCTTGGGTCAACAAGTTTACCCTCTACAGCACTCGCTGCTGCGGTGGCTGGACTTGCTAAATAAACCTTACTTTCCGGATGACCCATTCGGCCGACAAAGTTTCTGTTTGTTGTACTTACACATTTCTCACCCGCAGCAAGGACGCCCATAAAACCGCCCAGGCAGGCACCGCAGGTCGGCGCAGCAATAACACAGCCCGCATCGTAAAATATATCGAACAGGCCCTCATCTTTTGCCTGCTTCCATATAACCGGCGTAGCCGGCACAACGATTGTACGTATAGCAACGGTTTTGCCTTTTAGTATCTGTGCGGCAATCCGTAAATCTTCAATCCGCCCGTTCGTGCAGCTGCCGATATAAGCCTGGTCCATTTCTTCGCCGGCACAATCACCGATTGAGACAGCGTTGCTTGGAAGATTAGGCAAGGCAACCGTAGGCTCGATTTTTGAGCAGTCAAACTCTTGAGTCGATATATATTCGGCCTCATCGTCAGATTCAAAAACCACATAGTCCTTTTTATCTTTGAGATGTTCGTCAAGGTACTGCTTTGTTATCTCATCGAAATCCATGATGCCATTTTTGCCACCTGCTTCGATGGCCATATTGGTTATGGTCATCCTTGCTTCCATAGACATATCAGCCAGTGCAGGCCCAACAAATTCCATCGCCTTATAAAGTGCACCGTCGGCACCAATTCGCGACAACACTGTCAAAATCACGTCCTTGCTGTAAACACCTGGGCCGAGTGAGCCATTGAGCACAAATTTCATTGATGCAGGCACCTTAAACCATAACTGGCCTGTCGCTATCGCAGCCGCGGCGTCTGTTGAGCCGATGCCTGTGCTGAACGCTGCAAAAGCCCCGTAGGTGCACGTATGCGAATCGGGCCCGACGATAACTTCGCCCGGCCGGATATGGCCCTGTTCGGGTAGTAGTGCGTGGCAGACGCCGGCCCTGCCGATTTTGTAGTAATGTTTTATATTGTGCCGCCTCGCCCACTCATCAAGCCGCTTATGCAGCTCAGCGCTTTTGATATCTTTGGCAGGCTGAAAATGGTCCGGCGTTACAACAATCTTTTCTCGGTCGAATACTTTATCAATACCTCTTTTGACAAGCATCGATATGGCCGGCGGCGTCGTAACGTCGTGACACATCACCACGTCGATGTCAGCATCTATGAGTTGGCCGGGGGAAACTTTTTCTTTTCCGGCCGCTTTTGCCAAAATTTTTTCAGTAATTGTCATTCCCATTGCAGTTTTGCTTTCCTTTGTTTGGTTATAGCTCTGCCTTTATTTCACCTTCGTCTCCACGAGCATGTGCAGATACCATTCGGTTGATGGCGTCAATATAGGCCTTTGCACTTGCCTCAATAATATCTGTCGAGATGCCCCTGCCTATAAAAATCCTCTCGTTATCACGTATCTTAACCATGGCCTCGCCAAGGGCCTCTTTGCCGCCCGTAACGGCTTTTATTGTGTAATCTTCAAGTTTGGGTGATAAGCCTATTGCCTGCCTGATGGCCTCATATGCTGCATCAACCGGACCATCACCATAGGCGGCAGCCTGTGTAATCTTTTCTTTTGTTTTTACTTTAACACTCGCAGTTGGCAGTGTGCCGGTTCCACTGGCAACGTGCAGGTACAGAAGTTTGTAAACAGGCTCGACAATGCGAATTTCATTGTTTATTACCGCTGCAACATCCTCGTCGAAGACTTCTTTCTTCTTATCTGCGATTTCCAGGAACTGCTGATAAGCTCTCTCAATATCTGTATCTGAGAGCTTAAAGCCTAATTGCATGCATCTATCCGCAAAGCCGTGTCTGCCGGTGTGTCTGCCGAGCACCATACGCGAGCCGCTCAAACCAATAGCCTCGGGAGTCATAATTTCGTATGTCGATTTTTTCTTTAATACTCCGTCAACGTGAACTCCTGCCTCATGCGCAAATGCATTTGCGCCAACAATAGCTTTGTTGGGTTGAATTACGAAACCCGTTAATCTCGAAACCAACTGGCTTGTGCGATGAATTTCTTTCGTATTGATATTCACAGTCAAATTCTTAGATTGGTCCTTCGAAAAGAAATCCGACCTGGTATGTATGGCCATAACTATTTCCTCAAGCGCCGCATTACCTGCTCGTTCGCCAAGCCCGTTGACCGAACATTCAACCTGTCGTGCACCATTTCGCACGCCGGCAAGAGAGTTTGCCACTGCCATTCCGAGATCGTTGTGGCAGTGAGTACTTATGGTGCAGTTTTCAATGCCTAAAACTTCAGATTTAATTCTCGCAATCATCAGACCATATTCATAGGGCAAAATATATCCTACGGTATCGGGTATGTTCAGTGTTGTGGCCCCAGCCTCAACACAGGCACTTAGCACTTCTATAAGAAATGACATATCGCTTCGGGTCGCATCCTCAGGGGAAAATTCCACATCATGAACCATTGCCCTGGCGAACTTGATTGCCTCGACAGCCATTTTTAGTACCTCATCGCTGCTTTTTTTCAGCTTATATTTCATATGAATTGGTGAGGTCGCAATGAATATATGGATGCGTTTGTTTTTGGCCGGCGCAACAGCTTTGCCCGCAGCCTCAATGTCTTTTTTGTTCGCTCGTGCTAAAGCTGTTATTACCGGGCCGGCAACCTGCTCAGCAACGAGCTTTGTCGCCTCGAACTGGGCCGGCGAGGAAACTGGAAAACCTGCTTCAATCACATCGACGCCCAAAGCAGCGAGCTGATGGGCAATTTCAAGCTTCTCTGTAATCGAAAGTGACGCCCCAGGGGATTGTTCGCCGTCCCTCAGTGTAGTGTCAAATATCAAAACCTTCTCATTAGACATTTTGCTATCTCCAACTATCTTAATGGACAGAAGTTATGTGTAACCGTTCAGTGTAGTAAAAGACCTTTTATATCATTGCGAGGCCTTTAGGCTGAAGCAATCTCCACTTTTGCAGCAAGGAGATAAGCTATGGAACCGAAGGCTCACAATGGATAAGTATATCGGATTTGACATCGATAGCAAGAAAACTGTAGCGTGCGCTGTGCAAAAAGGACAAAAAGAAAGATTTACAACGCTAAAAACAGATGTTGAACTGATGAAGAAATTTCTGCAAAAACAGCATAATCCAGGCATTGTGCTCGTTGACCTTGCCGTAATGATTGAGCTAATCGTAATATTTACTGCGAGTAATTTTAACCCATCGAATCATTTTCGCTGCCTTAATATCTGGTTTGTTCGACCAGTAACGCACGTAATCAACCACCTTCTCTTTGCTGGATAGCTTGGCCTTGAACTTAGCGTCCTGCCGTTCTAATTGTTTAGCGTGGTTGTCCTTTCGGCTGCTGCCGCTCGCAGATTCCAAAATTATACGGAGGGATTTACGAAAAGGCTGTTGCCGGCAAAAGTTCAAGAAAATTGTGCCATTTCCCAACCAGGTTGTATTGCAATTATTATCTCTGCGAGTCGGCGCAGGCCATCAGGGTAAATTGCTGTTTACAAAACAGCCTAAAAGTTGACCCTCTAATGGGAATTCTTGAGAGAATCCGAAGCGAAAACACAACTGCTTAACGTAAGCTTACAATACAACGATACGTAGCAATACATGTTACTTGATTGCACAGGATAGAATAACAGGCGGCGGTCGGATTCGAACCGACGAATAACGGTTTTGCAAACCGTCGCCTTAGGCCTCTTGGCTACGCCGCCAGCCTCTTTAAGTAGAAGCAATTATAACAATATGAAAAATTTCTGATCTTGGCAAATACAACCTTGATTCCAACCAAATCACAGTTTGCAATACAAATATACTGAGTGAACTGCTTAATTCTATCGTTGTGGTTAAGAATATTAACCATGGCAAAAACCACATCTAATTCTAAAAAAAAAGAAACCCCATCCCGACAAATTTCCTTTTACTTTACACGCAACCGGCCAATATTGCAAGAAAATTAAGGGCAAGTTGCATTATTTTGGAACCGATAAGGCTAAAGCCTTACAGCAGTACCTTGAACATGCCACATATTTACACTCTGGTAGAATGACTAAGCCTGCTTCTGTCGATAATATGTCCTTAAAAACCTTGTGCAATTTATATTTAGACCACCAAGACTTGCGTTCTGAGATTGGAGAAATAAAACGCCGAGGAGTTTGCGATTAAACGTCTTGATTGTAAGATTTTGTAAAATTCATTGGTCGAAAACCAGACTATTTTAGATATAACGACAATCGATTTACAGGATTACCGCAGAGAATTAATTGTAGTAGCCACTACTTAATCTGACAAACAGGTTCTTCTGTCTGTAAGGTATTGTTTAACATTTTCTCTCGAACCAACGGCATCGAA
>JAFGRL010000158.1 GCA_016935195.1 Sedimentisphaerales bacterium | reverse complement strand
GCCGCGGATGTGGCGGAATTGGCAGACGCGCAGGCTTCAGGTGCCTGTGGGCTTTGGCCCGTGGAGGTTCGACTCCTCTCATCCGCACTAAAGACTGCCAGAGACCGGTAGGATAGCCATGCTCGATTAATTAGGGGTGAAAATGTTAACAGTCTAACGAAAAATAACACTCTGCGCCGATAATTATATATGGACGCTGAAGTGCTTTTGGCACATTAAACTTCACCGGGCTGCACCAGAAAAGCTTAAAAATCGTAAGTCTATTATATGGAACTAATTACCAAACATTGTGAGGAGTTGGCGACGCAGCTTAATCCTTTAGTTTTGGGGTGCCTGGGACTGACTTTTCTCGTATCAGGGTTGTTTGTCTGGCTGGGAGGGCTGGGTTTTAGAAAGATTTTGGCAGCGGTAGCCGGTGCCGTCAGTGGCGGTATTTGCGGATTTTTTGTAATCGACAAAAATCCTGCATGGACAATACTTTTGTCCGCTGCAGGTGCCGTTATCGCGATGGTATTCGAAAAGGTCTTTTTGACTATATTGTCGGTTGTTCTGGCTGTCGTTATAGGTTTTGCAATCCTAGCAGCGCCATATATTGAAAATGTGGATAGCTTAAAGGAAGCAATCCTGCAAATGCCCATTCATAGCTGGGTAATCCTTTCGATTTTGGTACTTGCTGTAATTATAACAGGCTCTTTTCTGTGGCGGCTGCTTTCTGCTTTGTGCTGTGCGGCTCTTGGAACGCTTTTGATTTTTTCTGGCATGGTTTTCCTGCTGCAGTACAAAGGCGCTACCGTGGCAGATGGCGTCCTCGGCAAACAGATTTTTTTCGCCGGTGTTTTTGGTGCCATGATAGCTTTTGGAACCGTCGAGCAGCTAATACTTTGTCGCAGAGCCGGCAAACACCCGGCAGCAGAAGACCAGATGAGCCGAAGTAACGACCAAAATTCAAAGAAAAGAGCAACCTGGCGAAATAAGTAAAGGTTCGAGTGAAATTAAAGGAGCTTAACGATGAATTGTATGACCATTTTAGCCCAGGCAGTTGATCCCGCTACCGAGCCGCCTGTTCCTGCTGAAGAGACAATTGTACCAATTGATGAAATTTGGGAGCACATAACCTCACTTAATCTGATTGAAGCGCTGACTTTCATATCTTTCGGCGTGGTTTGTATTTTCTACGGCTGGCGTGTGTTCAAGGTACTCGTCATAATCAGCTTTGCGTTTTTGGGTCTGATTTTAGGGATAACAATAGCCGGCAAGGTCGGAGGCGAGAACAGGGAATTCTTTGGCGCTCTTGTAGGTGTTGTAGCACTTGGTGTTCTGGCTGTGCCTTTAATGCGATGGGCGGTCAGCATATTAGGTGCTATTGCGGGCGGGCTGATAACTTCCGGTATATGGTATGCCTGCGGGCTGAATGAAAGCTATATCTGGGCCGGTGCCATAACCGGCATAGTAGCAGGCGGCATGATTTCATTCATAATTTTCAAAATTGCGGTAATGCTCTTTTCCAGCCTCGGCGGCAGTGTCTTGATGGTCGTCGGAACATTGGCCCTTTTGTACCTGTACCCGGCTACTACCGAAGATGTTGAACAGCTCTTTTTCAACCACAAATGGTTTTTGCCCATTGCCCTTATTGTGCCTACAGCTATCGGAATATTAGTTCAGAATAAATTTATCAAGGGCTCTAAGAACTGGAATATATAAAAGCAAGCTCTCCGTGAAACACGGTTTTGTCTTTTGCAAAAACGCAAGATTTACTAAAGTATCTCTTCCGTAAATGACAAATCATCGGTATCTTCATTTTATTAGAACTTTTTAGTGAAAACGCAAAATATGAACAAAAATCCGATGAGTACGAACCGAGACAACCAGCATAACACCGAAGGGCTCAACAGCGAAAGAACTGGTTTCATCCGGTCAATTATCTGCGAAGATTTAAGCACCGATAAATACGGCGGACGCGTTCACACCCGATTTCCCCCCGAGCCGAACGGCTATCTGCATATCGGACACGCTAAGAGCATCTGCCTTAATTTTGGTATCGCCGCCGAATACAAAGGCCTGTGCAATCTGCGATTTGACGATACCAACCCAATAAAGGAAGAAAGTGAATACATCGAAGCTATCAAGGAGGACATCTGGTGGCTCGGATTTGACTGGGAGGATAGACTGTATTTTGCCTCTGACTATTTCGAGCAGATGTATGAATATGCCCTAAAGCTAATTAAAGCCGGCAAGGCCTACGTTGACGACCTAAGCGCCGGGCAAATCAGAGAGTATCGCGGCACTTTGACCAGCCCGGGAAAGAACAGCCCTAATCGCGACCGCAGTATTGAGGAAAACCTCGACCTCTTCGAACGAATGCGGGCCGGCGAATTCGAGGACGGCTCCCGCGTTCTTCGCGCAAAGATTGATATGTTATCACCAAATCTTAATATGCGCGACCCCGTGATGTATCGAATCCTCCACGCCAGCCATCCAAGAACCGCTGATAAATGGTGCATTTATCCCACATACGATTGGGCACACGGCCTGGAGGACTCCATCGAGCAAATTACCCATTCAATCTGCACACTCGAATTTGAAAATCATCGGCCGCTGTACGATTGGTTTCTCGAACAATTAGGCATTCACCATCCTCAACAAATCGAATTTGCCCGCCTTAATCTTAGCTACACCGTTATGAGCAAGCGAAAGCTGCTAAAGCTGGTTAAGGGAGGTTACGTCAAAGGCTGGGATGATCCGAGAATGCCAACGATTTGCGGAATGCGAAGGCGAGGTTATTCGCCGGCAGCAATTCGCAGTTTCTGCAAAATAATCGGAGTCAATAAGTTCAACAGCACCGTTGATATTGCCTTATTAGAGCATTGTGTCAGAGAGGATTTGAATAAAACTTCCCAACGTGTTATGGCTGTGCTTAAACCATTAAAAGTGGTCGTCGATAATTACCCAAAAGACCAGGTTGAACAATTAGATGCCATCAATAATCCTGAAGACCTTTCAGCCGGCACCCGGAAGGTGCCTTTCTCTCAAGAATTGTACATCGAGCAGGATGATTTTATGGAAAAACCTGTCCCTAAATTCTATCGGCTGGCACCGGGACGTGAAGTTCGGCTGCGGTACGCATACTTCGTAAAATGTGTTAATGTCATCAAAAATTCTAAGGGAGAGGTTGTTGAGCTTCACTGCACTTATGACCCTGCCACAAAAGGCGGTGATGCCCCAGACGGCCGAAAGGTCAGGTCAACACTACACTGGGTCTCAGCAGCTCACGCCCTTGAAGCTGAGGTTCGATTGTACGAGAATTTATTCACAAAGGAAAAACCGGATAATCTTGATACCGACGAAAATTTAAAATCAAATCTCAATCCGCAGTCTTTGAAGATACTCAAATCCTGCAGAGTCGAAACCTCTTTAGCAGCAGCCAAACATCTAAGCCACTATCAGTTCGAGCGATTAGGCTATTTCTGTGTCGATATGGAGAACACTGAAAATAAACTTGTTTTCAACCGAACGGTGCCCTTGCGAGACCGGTGGGCTAAAATCCGGAAAGCACAGAAGAAGAGGTGAAGAAGTAAATAGTCAGTATTAAAAGCTTTTGTGAAATTTTGAAAATCGAGGGGTATAATGCGTGCTATTACAAGATCCCAAATTTTATTGTTTATTATCTTCATTTCTACGGTAGCATACGGTAACACCCTGGAGTTGCGCCGTGACGACTTACACATCTTCAGGCCACCTATAGTCCAGGGCGTGGTAACTATTAACCTTGAAGAAGAATCCCCGGGTTTTCCCCGGTACTTGAATGAGCTTGGCGTTAAAAAAATCCATATTCGATTTCGTGACCCTGGCACCAAGATGAGAAAAATCACATTTGTTTGGACAGGAGGGAGCCAGGGACCAGACAAATTTTCCGTCAAGGTAGACGGTATTTTTGTGGGAGTGAGCCAGACCGTAGAAAGTGAACAACAGCCCTATGCATGGTACCGAGACGAATTTTTGGTCTGTTTGGCATCAGGTTCGGAACACGTGATTGAAATCTGCTCGCTGCAAGAGTTCAGCAGCGCCATTGAATTTGCAGGCATCCAAATTGCGATGTCTGACTCAGAAGCGTATCAACCGCTTTGCTACGAGTCGATTGGTTCGCTGGCCAGATATGAACAGGAACTGGAGGCAAAAAGTGTAGTCGTAAAATCCAGTCACGTGTGGGTTTTTGTGCCAATTGAGTTTGCAGCAGATGCGAAGCAACTATCTTTATTTCTGGAGAGGGCCTATTCGGAAATGAAGAGAATCTACGGTATGGACACGCTGTTCAAGTTTTCGGTCGAGCATTATCCAAAAGGGCATAATCGAGGGTGGAGAGGAATCAGGGGACAAGGTACCATAGGATACACAATCCCAACGTTGAAAAGATTCGTCCGTTTGAAAACAAACGATGTTAGTGGATTTGCCGGATATACGGAAGAAATGTCTCACGGTTTTAAAGCCTATTACCAATGCGGAGGTACGTATGAAGCACTGGGCGTAGCGGTTCAGGAGGAAGTGGTAAGCCGGTTGGTATCACCGCGAATTGCCGATGCCTTTTGGATGAGGGAGCATGAGCAGTGGAATGATACTCACAAGGCTTATCTGACAGCTGGGGGAAAGAACCCCGATCCGAATATATATCCCTGGAACGTACTCTACACGAGGATTTTAAACTGTCTTTTTCTGAAACTTCGGAACGAATATGGTCCACAGATGTGGGAGGATTTCTTTTCCATAATTCGTCAGATGGATTACCCCCTTCATCGAGCAAAGAAGGCAGAAAGAATGAAGGTTAACACAGATATTTTCTCTGTACTTTTTGGCAGGAATATGAAGAAAGAATTCCGTGATTTCGGTATCGACCTTGATGCAGACCCACCCTGGGGTTGGGAAACTTACAAGGAATAGATATAATTATGCAGTTTACATACTACGATAAGAGATTTATCCTGCAAGCGGTTCACAGCCGCGAGCAATAGCCCTGTCCTCATCTTTGGCCTGTTCAATATCGTATTGATAATCCATAAACGAACAATAATTAATAGAAAATAATCAGTAATCAATTATAACGGCTATCCGGTTGGTGCTACGGTAAGCAGCCTGTAACTTGCGGCCAACATTAATAGAATAAATGCAATTCTGACAATGTTCTTGGGCATAATATGCATCAGCCTGGCACCGATAAAGCCGCCGAGAATAGCTGTGGGGATAACCATTATTGCTATCTTAATTGAGTCGGTTATTGCCAGGCCATGCTGAGCTAGCGTTGCATTTTTAAGTGTTGCTCCTATGGCAGCTATCAGGATTATAGTTGCCGCAGAATTTGCGATAGCGCGCTTTATGGGCATTTTAAGAGTTACCTGCTGCAAAGGCACACAGACACTGCCGCCGCCGATACCCAAAAGTCCTGCAGCAAATCCGCTCGCCAGGCCGACAAGTGTCGTCAACGATACTGATTGTCGAATATTCGAGGTATCCAGGCCCGTATCATCTTCTCGCTTGTCGAAAAATTTCAGGCAGTTATAGCCGGCAACATACAGCATAAATCCACCGAAAATGCGTGTTAAAATGTAACTTCGGGTGCCGGCAAAAAATGATAAGTTGCTAAACAACACGCCGAGTATAACTCCTGCAACAGCCAAAGGTATCAGCAGTTTTATTATCTGCGGCATTAAAACCTTGGTTTTTTTATGCGCAAGAACTGCTGAAGATGCGACGAAGAAGTTGCATATCATTGCCGACGCCTGATAGAGGTGCTGTTTCTGACCTTGTCCAATACCAAAAAATAGTACCAGAGCCGGTATCATAACAATCGAGCCTCCGATACCCAGCAGGCCGCCAAAAAGTCCCATCACAAAGCCAATAAGTATCAAAATCAAAGTGTCAATAATTAGCTACCCTAATAGTTCCCTGAATTTTTTCTCAATATCAGGGCTTTGACATAACACCTGCCCTACAAGAACTGCTCTTACACCGACAGTTATTAGCTTTTCAACGTCGCTTCGTGTTTTTATGCCGCTTTCTGCAACAAGTTCGTTTTTATTATCGACCAGCTCAGCCAATCGGCTTGTGGTATTTAAGTCAACCTTCATTGTGGTAAGGTTGCGGTTATTTATACCGAGGACGTTATAACCCTTTTTCGGAAAGCCGACAAGGCTGCGAACTTTCAAAAGCGTGTCGGCCCTGTGAACTTCTATAATTGCCGTCAATGTCAACTCTGCGGCAGTTATAAGTAAATCCATTAAATCACTCGGCTTTAAGGCATCGGCTATTAATAATATCGCATCGGCACCGGCAGCACGGGATTCATAAACCTGCCATTGGTCAATTATAAAATCCTTTCGCAGTACAGGCAGCTTTACCGTATCCTTAATCTGTGTGAGATATTCGAGGCTTCCCTGGAAGTACTTTTGGTCTGTAAGAACGCTTATAGCATCTGCTCCGCATCTCTGGTAAATTTGCCCAATTGCCACGGGGTCAAAATCCTTACAGATTAGACCCGCAGAAGGCGAAGACTTTTTCACCTCAGCGATAACATTTAAGCCTCGGCTGTTATTTTTCGTTACCGCTTTGTAAAAATTGCGACACTTCGGTAGTGAATGAATATGCTCTTTAAGCTGCTCAATACTCCTTTGTGTTTGCTCAAATGCCACTTCAATTCTTTTATCCGCAATGATTTTATCTAATATATTCGCCAAACTAATCACCTGAAACTTTTACGTAAGCCATTCGTACCTCGTTGAGTGTATTGCTGAGGACTTTTTGCTCGTCCTCGGTCAGGTTGCCTTTTGTTTTTTCCTCGAGCGTTTCTAGCATATCGATATGGTATCTGGCCATTTCCAAATCCGGCTCCCTCTGAGGCCCTTCGACTTTTATCATTCCCATTGCAAACAATGCCTGCGTAACAA
The DNA here is from genome assembly GCA_016935195.1 of Sedimentisphaerales bacterium. Lineage (GTDB taxonomy): Bacteria > Planctomycetota > Phycisphaerae > Sedimentisphaerales > Anaerobacaceae > JAFGRL01. Next base: position 42,812 of record JAFGRL010000158.1, on the reverse strand, counting down.
GTGTGCTCACCAGTGCGGCAAAGTTGCCTTTCGGCAGTGGGCCCGGCCTTGTCTTTTGTGCCTGCGGTTTTTCCTGTTGTGTTTTTTCCTGGGCTGAGAGGATTTCTTTTTCTCTCTGGGCCTGATGTTTCCAGTCCTCATCAATTATAAGCTTTTTATCCTCTTTTTTTTCTTCTTCCATAATACATTTCTCCCGTTTTTAGTTCTTAACGACGGTACTTTTTTGTGTTCCTGGTAATATCTTTTTTCTGCTGTCGCTGCTCTATAGACCTGCGTTTGTCATATTGTCTTTTTCCTCGTGCCAGAGCTATTTCTATCTTTGCCAGTCCCCTGTCATTAAAGTACATTCGAAGCGGTATCAGGGAAAACCCCCGCAGTTCAAGTTTGCTTTTTATCTTTCTTATTTCGGCTTTATTCAGCAGCAGCTTCCTTTTCCTGTCCGGCTTGTGATTTGCAATGCCGGTTTGCTGATACTGAGCGATTTTGGCGCCCACAAGCCAGCATTGGCCGTTTTCAACCCTTGCGTATGAGCCGGCAAGCTCTGCCTGGCTGTTGCGCAGGGATTTTACCTCTGTCCCTAACAGAGCCATTCCAGCCTCAAACCTGTCAATAAGTTCATAGTCTCTGTAAGCCTTTTTGTTAGTGGCCAGGAACTTCCGGCTGTCTTTTTTCTTTTCCGACGTCGATGCCATTTGTACTAATCATAACCAAAAGTGCAGAATTTTTCAACAATACTCAAATCATTAATGCCGATGTCCTTTGCAATGATAACTTTTTATATCATCTGGGACAGGGGCACTAAGCTAAAGTGAGGTTTAGCTGCCGGGCTGGGATATTTACAGAGACTATTGTTGTCTTTATCGACTGGCCTAATCGGAAGCAGCGGCCGGTGTTCCGGCCGATTATGTTGTAGTTTTTTGGATTGAACTTCCATTGGTCTGGGCCAAGCTCAGATAAGGGTATCAGGCCTTCTACACCGAACCTGGAAGATTGTGCAAAGACGCCAAAGCTGGTTAGGCCCGTTATCACACAGTCAAGTACCTGGCCGATTTGCTGATTTAACATTTGCAGGATAAGAATCATTTTAAGCTCTCTTTCTGCGTCTTCTGCCCGCTGCTCAGTAAAGGTAATATGCCTGCCGACTTCAGCTAATTCAGCACCATTGCCGGAGGTGGCCAAAGTGCCCTGTAAATAACTTTGCAGCAGACGGTGGACGAGCAGGTCCGCGTATCGGCGGATTGGGCTGGTAAAGTGGCAATAATTCGTTGAGGCCAGGGCATAATGGCCAAGATGGACAGGTGAATACTCGGCTTTTTGAAGACTTCGAAGGATAAGTAAATTAACGTCCAGGGAATGGTCGGTGTTTCTTACAGCAGACAATAAACTCTGTATGGCCGGTCGGTCCGGTGTTCTCGAAATAGACAGACCGAGCGACTTGATTAATTTGGAAAGTTTTTTCATACTTAAAGGGTCGGGTTCAGGATGGATTCGCCGTATGAAGGTAATGTTAAGGCTGTCCAGAAGTGATGCTACGGCCTCATTGGCTTCGACCATAAACATCTCAATTATTCTGTGTGGATAGCTGCTATCGGCAGGGACGGCATCGACTACTTCGCGCGAATGATTCATTATCAGTTCGGTCTCCGGCAAATCAAGCTGCAGCATACCTTCTTTAAGCCTTCTTCGCTCGATTAGACGGGCAAGCTTTTCCATATTTTTTAACAGTTCAACTAATTGCGAATCGGTCTGTTTTGTATGGCCGGCTAAAATTTTGTCAGCTTGTCGGTAAGTGAGACGATGGCTTGAACAAATCACGGAATTAGCAAACCGACGGGAAAGTACTTTAGCATCTCGGTCGTAAGTTATGTACACACTTTGTGCGAATCTTTTTTGACCGGGCTGGAGGCTGCAAATTCCGTTACTTAAGGCCTCAGGAAGCATTGGTATGGTTTTCCCAGTTAAATAAACGCTGTTTCCCCGAGTTTTAGCCTCGCAATCGAGACTTGAATCAGGCCTTACAAAATGGCTTACATCTGCGATATGTACGCCTAAAATCCGGTTGCCCCGGGAATCTTTCTCAAGACTTATTGCATCGTCAAAATCTTTGGCGTCCGGAGGGTCTATTGTGATAATCAATTTGCCGGTTATGTCGTCTCTGTCTGTCGCCAGGCCCGGGTCGAATTGCGAGGCTGCTTTATGGACCTGGCCCAGGCAGCCTTCGTCGAATGTCTGAGGCAGGCGGTATCGACGTATTATCGATTCTATCTCTGTTTCATATCTGCCTGTTTTGCCCAGCACTTCAAGAATTACCCCACGTGCCGAATATCGTTCTGTCGGATAGGATATGATTTCAACCTCAACTTTGTCGTTTTCGTGAGCATCTTTTGCTGTTACGTCATCAACGCCGATTGGCTCAATAAAGGCTCTTCCGTCTGGCTGCACGAGCCAGCCTTGCGGTGTTTTAACTAAGGTTCCCACGAATTTATTCTCTGCCCGTTCAAGAACTTCGGTTATTCTACCGGTCGGGCTGCTGTGTTGAGCCTTTCCCGTGGTCTTTTTTTTGATGACTTTGGCGGCAACGATATCACCGGTCATAGCTTGTTTTGTGGAGCCGACAGGTATGAACAAATCACCTTTTAGATTCGGCTCAAGCGGCGTTAAGAAGCCGAATCCCCTGGGATTTGCCCTGAACGTGCCGACAACTCGACCTGACAATTGGGGCAACGTAACCAAATTTCTTTCGCCGATTATAACGTGTCCGGCACTGCGAAGCTGCTCAAAGGCTGATTTGAATTGTGAATAGTCCTGGCTTTCGACGCCAAGCATTTTCGCCAATTTCGTCAGCTTTAATGGTTTGTAGTCGGGATGCTTGAGAACTTTGATTATCTTTTTTTCGAACGTTTCAGACATAATTACACCCCGGGCAGGAATTTAGCATCGCTGGTGAAAACTGATCGCCCCATAAGTGAAAAACGTAATGTACCGACTGATTTTTGCAGCTTTGGCCTTTTTTTAAGAATCCTTTTTAGACTTTAGAGCATTTAGCTTCTTTGCAAGTCTGGACTTCCTGCGTGCGGCAGTTTTTTTGTGCATAGTGCTCGTTGAAGCGGTTTTGTCGAGCTTGCTGACGGTCAGGTGAAATTCTCTTTCGGCCGCTTCGGTGTCAGCATTTTGTACAGCTTCCTCAAAATGCCTGATTTGTGTTTTAACCTGGCTTTTTCGTACTCTGTTGATAGCACGCCTTTTAATGTTTTGCCTTGCTCTTTTCTTGGCCGATAGCGAATGTGCCACTGTATGCTCCTGTAAAGGTAATCAAAATCTCCAAAGCAGCGATTTTACTGTTTATCTCTTAATCTGTCAATACGTAACCGAACATCTTTATAAGCAAAGTCCACCTGAGCGATTTTTCGGTATATTTCCAGTGCTTTGGCCGATTCTGCCTGTTGTTCATAGCAGCGGCCGAGATAGTAATGCAATTCTTTGGCCAAACCGTCTTCTCCTGACTCATGGCCGCTTATGGCCCTGGTAAATACGTCTATGGCGTCCGCTAACCAGCCTTTCATAAAAAAGCAGAACCCTATCTTGCTCATAGAGGCAAATTTATGTCTTGGATCTTTTTGAGCCTGCTGCAGCAGAGGGATTGCTTCGTCAAAGCGCCTGTTTATTATCAGCCTGACGGCATATTCATATTTAGCCCGTAAGTCCGTGGGATAGTTTTCGACACAAAGGCCGAAGTGTTCCAGTTCAGTCTGATTTAGCTTGGCTGTTGATTTGGCCAGATTTGACTTTAGCTGGTCGTTATCCGGGTCTTTTTCGAGGGCTGCTTTTGCCTGTCTTACCTTGCGCTGAAAATGTTTAATTTTTAACTGTCCGGCCCGCTGTTTGAAGCCGAAGTCGCCTTTGCTTTCGTATGTATCTTCAAGTAATTCTATTGCCTCAGAGTCGCCTTTATCTGTCTGAAGGTCAGAAAGGGCATCAGCCAAACCGTAGATATGCTGGTTCGAAGTGGCGTCTATGCCAATAGCTTTTCTGGCCTCTTCCACAGCAGCGACTCTATAGTCCAAGGTTTTAACCACCTTCTGCTGGGCGTGAAGTCTTTCCTGGCTTTCGCGGTTCTTTATAGAATGCCTGAAGTCACCTTCCTGGTCATACCCGCCCTGGGAGACGGCAAGTTCGGCTGAGAGTCGCTTGAATTCGTCAGCCAATTCAGGATCCTGCGGTTTGAGCCTTGTTGCGCATTGGCAGGCGGCTATCGCTCTTTGAAACTGGCCAATAGCAGCGTACGAATCTTTCAGCAGGACGTATGTTTGCACAGAAGGCCTGTGAGATGCATTATTTGCTGCGAACACCAGATCCGCTATCCATTTGGCCGTATTTTTGTATGAGCCGGCCACGGCGGCCTTTAGGATCGCCTCGGCATAGGGCAGATGTTCCGGGTCTTTGGCAAAGAGGTATTCGGCATTTAACATCTGCTCGAGGGCTGTTTTACCTCGCATATGTTTTATTCGCTCGGCTATCGAAGGTTTTTTGCCGCCTCCTGTTTGTCTAAGCAGAGCCAATTTGCGAAGTGGAATATGTCCTGTCTGGACAGAATCCGGTCCATAATTTAAGCCTTCAAGGTACATATTGATAGCGTAGTCAAAGTTGCGTGTTTCAGCAATCTTACGAGCTTTTTGAAAAAAAGCTTTAGCTTTACTGATTTTTGCGGTGTCGTTTTGCCCCGTCATAAGGATATTTTTTAAATATAATTTAGCAAATTTTCAGCCTTTATCCTAATATCCGGGCGCAACTTGTCAATAAGTAAATATACGAGAAGATTGAAATTAAATAACCCCTTTCGTTCTTCACTTTAAGTAATTATTTGTTTTAAGGTAAGTTTTTAGAATAGTGCTACACGCATAGAATCTGTATAGCGGCTTCTGGCCGTTTGGTCCATAAACTCAACAAGGTCTTCCAGTTTGTAGAAAGTGACGGTTTCCATCTGGCCATCGGTAAATAATATCTCAAGGATCATCTGTTCGTATTTCGGCTGGCGTTCTGCTGTATCCGGCTGTTGGTGTTTGTTCTGTTTCTCTCGTCTGATTTTTTTCTTTTTCGGCATTTGTTTTCAACAAACGTTAATATAATTGTTTTTTAAGCTCCTCGGATTGCCGTATCAGCTCTTCTCGGCTTATCTCTTGTTTACGGTTTAATTCGAAGGACCACTCGTAGGAATCCACTTTCCTTTCAGGATTAAGCAAAGCAAAAAAGTCAAAAGGAAATGAATCATACCAGGGGGCTTCGAGTTTACGATGGGTTTTTAGTGTTTCGTAGCCGGGTTTCGTTATTCTGACGTTGTAGTCGCCATACCAGTTGAATGCAACGGTTACCGGTGTGGTTCCTATCTGCTCGTCGTTTAGAGTAACCAGTGCTCCGGATGGTTCTGTATTTATGGTAAGTGTTCTTTCGACACAGCCACAACAAAGTGTTACAGCTGCCAGGACAAGCAATGCAAAGATAGTTATTTTGTTATGACGCATTATGTGCTCCTGTGTTAAATAAAGCCCTCGGCGTGCATGTCCTTATCATACCTTCTCCTTCCATAATCCATAGCATAATATGGTATATTAGTTATATATACACAAAAGAATAAAGAATTCAACCTAAATCTTCAGCAAAGCGAAGTGCTCGCAATGGCGAACAATGATTATTAGTCCAAGTTACGCAGTTAGTCTTCGCTACATCAGGTTTTGGCTTTGCGAGTCGCCGATTTAATGCCGAAAAAAATTTTATTTTGCTGTAACTGCGTAACCTGGGTTAGATTATGAAAAGAGGCCGATAAATCAAATCATTGATTCCACATATTCTTTTTTTGCCTCGAACACTGGCATAATATGGTTGGAATAATATTAACGGCCGAATGAAAAGGTTTTATAATAATGGTTTGGGATAACGAGAACAAAATACAAGATTACGGCGATCTGTCAGAAAGCCAGGATGAATCCAACAGCTCCTGGGAAATGAACTTCCCCCAAGAAAAGACTAAAGATTTGTGTTGCCAGAAATGTCGCTTTGCGAAGGCGTGGCGTGAGCCGGATTTGACGTATTTTTCAAAAGGAGTTGCTCTATAATCGTTTTTTGGCGAATGCTCTGCCGGAAGCACTTTTTAAGTATTGCTCAAACTCAAGAGCTTTCTTACGGTTGGTAAAAGCAACAGCTGTTTTAATTTTCCATGGAATGTATTTGGAGGTATGTTTACATTTCCCTTGATTATGAGTTCTTAAACGGCTTTCAATATCATCAGTAAAACCTGTATAGAATCTTTCAGAATCATTTTCAGATTGTAATATATATACATAGTAACATTTCATAGCGGCCTGCCGAGTCGTAGTTCGCTGCGTTTATCAATTAGTAAGATGTCCGGCTTCGCAGTTACCACTGCTATGCCGCGGCAGTCTTCGTTCACTGATAAACAGCGAACGAAGACTGGAGGCGGGGGGATTCGAACCCCCGTCCCGAGATGCTTCAAGACAAGCTTCTACATGCTTAGTCGCTTTATTAAATTTTCGCTTTGTTAAGCGCCAAACGACAGGCTCATAACTTGGCTATTTCGGTGAAATCTTGCCGAACTGGCCCGAACAACCAGCTCAGCCAGCCTGCTTTTTGACGCCCTTGCCAAACTCACAGGCAAAGTCTGGCAGGACGAGCCGCTAAATTAAGCAGCCATGCGTAACTGGTAGTTGCCAGTTAAATTTGTGCCGGGTGATTAACCAGGCCAACCGGCGTCCTGGGCATGCAACTTGCCTCTCTATCATCCGGTCGAAGCCGTTCGCCCCCGTATTTATTTGCCAAATAGCTAAAGCGTCAAAAAGTATTATAGCACTTTAATACGTCCGATTCCAATAAAAGTTTGTATATTGCCGTCTTCGGACACAACAAAAAAGCCCCTGAAATCGCCTGAGAATAAGGAACGAGCCGGCAGCAAACAATTGTCCGATAACAGTAAAACTGCAGCGACGAAGAAGGCATGCCGGCGGTTAGTTCTAATGCAGAGTGATACAATAATGCCCCTGCCGTGTATGTATTAACATTGTCAGATGGTTTTCGACCAAAATCCGCACAGCGGGAGCAATAATTCGTATAAATCGAGTGGCCATCGAAATAACCGGGAATTGTCCGGCCGATATGCAATTTACTGCCTAAAGAGGAGGCGATAATCGCCCGAAATAATGTTAAAAGTTACCTGTACACGATTCTCCCAAATTGTAAGCTTGATATGCATAGAGTTTTTTGGGCCAATTTGTTTATTTTATTCTTCTACTTATCGGCCTTTGCTCAGTCGCACTTAGAGTCCGAAAATGCCGGGGTGGAGGGCTCTGCGCAAACTTGGCGGGACGAATCACTTCTCAAAGATCCTGCAAGAGGATTGGAATATCAGCGGAGGTTTGAGAAACCCGCAACTTTGGCGAGGCAGTTGTTTTCACCTTCTGTTTCTCAAAAATTCTATGAAATAGCTTACGAGCTGATCCACAGCAGCCAAATAGGTCCCGAACAAACAGAACAAGCTCTTATTTTGCTAAAAACTGCCAGCGAGCTTGACAGCCGGGCAAAATATGTCCTGCCTGAGATGATAAGGCTAATAAGTCGTTCCGTACCCATTCCAAACCTCGGAGCCAAAGCAGATACTGCGAACTCTTATCACAAGCGTGCACTGTTATTGCTTGAGTTACTCATGAACTATGTAGATAAGGATTGTGATCTCTCGGTCGTCACAGAAGCAGTCAGATACTTACTGGAACAACAAGACTCGCGAGAGCAGCGTGAGCAAATGCTCATAGAGCTGTTCAGATATATAGGTCAAAGAAATGATGCGATTAATTCCGCCTTATCTATGGAGCTAGGCCTGATTAAAGCTGAAGCTGCCGAATTTGAGGATGCCAAGAGCCTTTTCGGGCAAGCCTATACTGCAAACCAATACAATAGCTTAGCATTTGAAAAACTTGCAGAGCTATTGGCTCAACAGATTAAACCTGCTTACCAACTCAAATATTTAAGATCGAGGCTGACGGAAAATCCGTTGGATATAGATGCAGCCCTGGCTCTTGCCGATTATGCCGGCAGCCAGCAGCTTTATACAATTGCCGCTGTTGCGTATGAATACTGCGTGGAACTTTTTGAGTACTTATACCCGGATGAGCCTTTGCCTGCCGATATATATCTGCCCTGGACGATGAGCAATTATAATACGCTCAGAGCCTATCATAAGTGTATTCAGATTGCTTCAGAACTTCGTGAAAAAGGCCGGTATGACATAGTCCTGGAGTCAATCGCCGCCAAGGCGGCAGCGAAGATCGGCGATATACAGCAGTCGGCAAGAATAATTGACGGCATAGAAAAAAAGACCGAGGCAATGATCACAGGTTGGCCAGGCAACGAGAATGAAACTGGACTTGGAGCAGAAAATGCAGGGAAGGTTACCGCCGGACAATTAGCCTGGTTCTACTGCTTTATCAAACCAGATATCGACAGAGCCCTTCAATGGGCCAACAAGGCTTATGCTGATGAGCCCAACTACGCACCGGCATCTGCAATTCTGGCCTATTCACTTGTAATGAACGGCCAAACCGATTGGGCCAGGCCTTTGATTGAAAGTTATGAACGTACTCAAATCAGTGAACTGGCCCTTGCGAATATAGAATTAGCTGAGGGTAAGGCAGATTCGGCATTATCCACTCTAAGGTCTGCCATTGATACCGACCCGGGTTCAATTGTTGCAGAAAAGGCCCGGCAAATTCTTGCCGAAAGAAACGCAGAATATATACCTCCAACCGACCCGGCTGTAACAATAGCATCATTAACAGAAACTATGGGCTCTATTACGACAGACCAGATAGTTCCGAAGTTTAAGCGACCAGATAAGCTGCTATCACTGGAGCTTTCCTGCCGGGGCAGCAGCTTTTCCTACGGCAGAGAGTTTGATGGCTCCGTGGTGATAACAAATATTTCTTCAGAGCCGATTGTTGTATCAGATAACGGACTAATCTCAGGAAATATCAAAATCGACGCCAATATTACCGGCCAGATTCAAAAGAAAATACCAAATCTTGTCCAAATGAGATTCAGACCTTCTTTTCCCGTTGAAGCCGGTAAAAGCATCATTATTCCGGTGAAGCTTTTCTCCGGTGAGCTTAAGGGAACCCTGCTCAGCCACCCACAGGCAACACTGGAGGTAGAATTTACGGTTTATCTGGACCCGACTGTCAGCACCGAAGGTGAAACCATCAATCGGCTGAGTGATGTGCCGCCAGCCAAAGTTACCGTTAACCGGCCGGCAATTACACTAACCAACAAATATCTGCAGAATCGGCTCAACTCACTGTCGAAAGGCCAGGCTGGCCAGAAAATGCAGGCAGCTCAGCTTTTTGCAGGACTGTTAAAGGAGCAGCAAATATTTGCTGAAAATAAGCCTCCGTATGAGTGCAAATCCGCCGACTGGATGCCGGGGCTGTTGAAATCTGCAATAGTTCACAGCCTTGCAGACGATGACTGGGTGGTAAAAATACACACTATGATGGCTATTCAATCATTAGCTCTGGATTATGAACTAATAAACGCTTTGTCAGAGAATCTGAATCAATCTCAGTGGCCGGTTCGTCTGACGGCGATGTACCTGCTGGCCAAGGCCCAGGGCGACAGCTTCAAAAAGGTCTTAGACCACATTGCCGAATATGACAGCAATGAACTTGTCAGCGAGATGGCAGTGGCCCTTGGTGCAACGAAACCCCCAACTACCGAACAATCCGAACAAACAGCTCCTGCTGACGAAGAAGATACTTCGCAGAGCAAATAGGACCGCCCAAAATAGTAATCGAGAACAAGACTGCAGCATCATTACAGAGTTTCTTCCTATCCTGCTTTTCGCTTTTCACCGCTTCTGCCCAATTGTAAGGTATTTATGGTCATATTCAGTCCATCCGTATATACATCTCGCTACATATTAAAAGCTGTCCATTGACTTATATCTCTTCTGTTTCATAACCACTGAAAGGAACCCACATGCTTTTTTCAGTCCCAATAACCGTGCTATAGGAATGAAGCATCCCAAAATTAAAGCAGCTGATTGAATAATGGTCTATATCGCCATCGCGTGCAAGTTCGGCTCTTATTTCATCCACAACGACAACGCTGGTTTTCTTTTCCGAGTGAATCTTATCAATAAGAAAAGATTGATCCGCCTCGGTTAAGAATGAGTAGACAGGTGCTAATGCGTGTTTATCTACAAGCTCGACAATATTCTCTGGATAGATATCGCTTTGTGATTCGATATCAATATTGACAACACTCAACTGTCCAAACAGACTTTTTGGTTCCTTCGTCGATATAGGGTAAGTAGTAACAATTGGCACGTCCATCTTGAAAGAAATTGTCGGATCCTTCTCAGCAGAAAGAGTCTTTGCAGAATAGCGGCATAAATATCTAACAAGGCAATTCTCTTTTGAGACTGGCGTTGATTTCTCAACAAAAAAAGGGTAATCAAAATCGACCCTTACTGCTGAAGCATTTAGTTGTTTGAGATATTCGGCAATATTGACTTTGAGCGTTTTCGTGCCTATTTTACCTCGATGCTGATGCACAATTCGAATAAACGTGTCAATCCACCGTGCTTCAAACTCATGCATAATACGTGCATTGATAGAAATACTGGCTATCGTACCTTGGCCTTCCGGACAAACACTCGATATGGCTTTTATTGGAAAAGGCAGATCTTTCATGCCTACATCTACAAGAAATTTTTCTTCTGTCATTTTACGCCTCTTGGTTAATTAAACTGTTGATATTCGGAATATATTGTTCCATCACACACACATTCGGCTCCTACAAAGTCGCCCATAAATCCCAGACGCCATAATTAAAGGATAAAAATTTGTATGCACATCCATAAGTGCGAAAGAAAAAAAACCAATAATCAGGAAAACTAGGAACAGCTACCTATTTTGTCTCATTTTACTTTTTTTCACTTTCTCGCAACACAAAATACGATTCACGAACCACAAGCAACGAGTCATGAATTATAATACCCAAAACCCACACTTGCCGTCAAAGAAATTCGATTTAACTAAAAACTCTCCGTAAGGAGTCCCAAGGACAACAACTCAAAACTAATTTCTCCCAACCCTTAAAACCCACACCCCTCTACGTTCTCTAACTTCTCTGGCGCCTCCTCACTCTTTTATCACCGCCTTCGATTTGTCGTATAATTTTCTAAGCACATTTACCTATGCTATGTATTTTGCATCCCACCAGAGAACTTTGAAATTTTACACTGTGGTTCTGCTCCCTTCGGTTTCACTCATGGCAGAGAAAGCAGGCTTTTTAGTTTTATGTTTTCGCTTCCTGCAACACGGGTAACAAATATTCCCTCACTTCCTGTCGGGGCCTGGAATGCTGGTTTAGCATCTGTTATACAATAAGCTATGTTAGATAAGGTCGTTATTCACCAAACGGTAACGCTTTCCATCTTTATTCGTAAGAAAATGCCTTAACTTATCGTAATCCGATGAAGATTATGGGCAAAATAGAAAATATCAAGCGTTTTTTATTGGAAGAACCTAAAAGTTATCTCAAGCGTCCAAAGGCCAAATTACAGCCGATTTTAGCAAAGCAGGGCGACTCAAGTATCAATCTGGACAAGCTCGCTGATGTCATCTCGCCGGTGGCGCTGCTTGAGCCGTTGATTACTGTGCAATCACCCAAACATTGGTCGCAGGCTGTCAGCAATCTCAGCGACCAGGTTGATGCCATTTTACCGATGAGCATCCCTGCTTATCCCACGGAAGTCTGGAATTCACATCCTCAGCCACTTATCGACCGGGGCCTGCCAATAATCTTTTGGCCGTTGATGCAATATGACGAACCGGATTTTTGGCGATGGTCGGCCAGTGATTTTTTGAGGGCACTCGGAGTACAGGTACATATTGCGCAGAATACGCGGCACGGTTTGCTGCTTCTTAAATCGTTTGCCTTAAAGCGATTTTTAGCTCAATCTAAAATAGTTGTTTTCGGCGAGCAGAATTTTCCGTGGAATGCCAACGCAGCAGGCCATCTTATCAAAAACAGCCTTGGCATAGATATTATCGTAAAGCCCATATCTGAAATTCGCGGTTACTATGAGAAATTTTCCGACCAGCAGGTCAAAAGCTTATGGTCTAAGCGTAAGAACCGTTATATCGAAAAGTCGGTCAAACCCGACCAACTTAAACAGGCTATTCGCGTATATCTGTCGATACGTGCTATTTTGGAAGACGAAAGCGCTGCTGCTTTTGGTTTGAATTGTTTTGGTGACCTTATCATTAAAGGCGGCAGGGACGTACCCTGCCTTGCACAGGTATTACTTAGAGAAGACAGCTATGTCGCATCCTGCGACGGCGATTTCATAGCTATAACAACCATGATGCTGATTACTTATTTTCTGGATAAAACCTGTATGATGTCAAATATGTATCCGGTACAGTATGTTGGCGCGCTGAAGGACCATTTCGGCAACCCACTTTCGCCGAATGTTAAAAAATATCCAAAAGCAAAATGGAAGAATTTAGCACGTTTAGCTCATTGCGGCTTTGTTGGCGTAGTTTCACCGGAAATGACTCCGAGCGGCAAAACCTCGCTTTGTGACTGGGGCGGTACTTATGAAATCAAGCGGGACGGCCTGGGTTGCGGACTCGATGGTGACCTTGCCAGAGAGCCTATCACAGTTGCTGAACTTTGTTTTGACGGCCAAACCCTGCTTCTTGCAAATGCAAAGGTTTGCGAGACTACAAGACACAAAAATATGCCGCATTGCGAATCGTCGGGGTTGCTGGAGTTTGAAAACCTTCCCGGATTCGTCGAGAATATTTCAAGAGAACATACTGCGGTTGTGTATGGTTCTCACATCGAAGAGCTGAAGGTGCTGGCTGATATCCTGAAGCTCGACTGCAAGATATTTTGAAATGAAGAATAACCAAACGCTTCTTGGCATAGATATAGGCACAAGTAAAGTTGCAGCTGTTATCATTGACACACAGCGGCAATTGCATGCTGTAAGTTCGAAGGCCCACCAGGCTCAGCGCAAGGCTCGGCCAGGTCACGATGAGCAGGATGCCGATATTCTTCTAAGCGCCGCTTATTCGGCAATTTGTGAATTGCCACCGACTTTAAGGGCTAAAGTGCAGGCTGTCGGCATTACAGGCCAGATGCATGGAGTTGTCGTCCTTGATGAGAACATACAGCCGGTTACGCCTCTGATTACCTGGGAAGATGCACGCTGTCTGCAGGGTGATTTTCTTGAGCAGTTATGCCATCGAACCGGCCACAACATCAAGAGCGGCTTTGGCAGCGCAACCATCGCCTGGCTTGTTGCCAATGATTTGCTGCCTGCTTCAGCTAAAGCTTGTGCGACAATCCACGATTTGCTGGCCGCTAAATTATGTGGTTTGGATAAACCTGTCATAGATCCTACCGATGCAGCCAGTTGGGGGCTGTTTGATTTGCAAACGCTCAACTGGGATTTCGATGCCGCCAAAACAGCTGGCCTGCCGATAGATATCCTACCTGAGCTGGTTCTCTGCGGCAGCAAAGTCGGTAGAGTTTGCGGTGATATAGCTGAAAGATTAGGTCTTGCCAACGGTGTCCCTGTCGCGGCAGCAATTGGAGATAATCAGGCTTCGATATTGGCTGCGCTCGAAGATCCCGAGCACGAGTTGGTTCTTACTCTTGGTACCGGCGGTCAACTTTCAGCAGTATTGCCCGCCGGCCATAAACCTGACCATCTCGAACACGACAGTAAATATGAATATAGACCTTTTCCGGATTCGAGATATGTTGTTGTGGCTGCTGCTTTATGTGGCGGCTTTGCCTGGGAATGGCTCTCCTGCACGACAAAAAAATGGCTCGAAGAGCTCAATTTCATACCTCCGCCGACAGAGACGTTATATAAAAAATTTAATGACCTTGGGCTAAGAGCAAAAAAGAGCGTTGAAGTGCATCCACATTTTCTTGGTGAAAGGTACGATACCTCGCTGACCGGTTCGATCAGCGGAATAAATTTAAATAATTTTGACTTAGGGACATTGTCACGCGGATTGGCACGTGGTATTATCGAAAACCTCAAAGGGATGCTTCCAGACTATAGTTTCAAGGACCGAAACCGTATTATAGGCAGTGGAAACGCATTGCGACTCAACCGGCTTTTGCAGGTTATGGCAGAGGTGGTTTTTAACCTGCCGTTAAGCCTTTGCCAGCTACAGGAAGAAGCTGCATGTGGTGCAGCTCTTAACGCCGTCTCTTTAATCTTACAATAACGCAGAAAGCAGATTTGTTTTATGGAACTGATTTTTCTTGATTCTATCAAGCTCTTTTCCAATTAAGATTTCTTTTTGCGCGTCTTTTAGTTAGTAGTGGCGGCGGAGGCTGCCACCGGAATTTTTGTTTTTTAGGAAGGAGAGACAATTATGGAGAAGATAGTAGCTTCTTTGTGTGTATTTGGCTTGGGTATGTGCTTTTCGCTGCTCGGGTCAATCAGTGTCAAGCTAATGCCACGACTGAATATCGACCAGGGAAAATTCGGCTCGCTCATTTCGATGTTTATGTTCACATGTTTAATTGCCTCGCTTTTGATGGGAGTTGTTGTTGACAAATTGGGCTACAAGCCCGTAGCAGTTTTTGGCTTTATCGCTGCATCGGCGTGTATTTTTGTTTTAGCCCGGGCTAAGTCTTATATTGCTACAATCCTTCCCTGTCTTGTCCTGGGATTTGGAGCAATGGCACTTAATACAGCGGGCAACACCTTAATACCACATGTTCTGTTTGATGGTCAGAATCCTGCGGCGGCAAGCAATCTGGGCAATGCTTTTTTTGGTCTGGGACTTTTCCTTACGCCGTTGATAGTGAGCTTTCTTTTTCGTAAGGTTTCCTATGAAGTTGCCATTTCTGTTCTTGCCGTAATTGTGCTGATACCAGTGGTTTTTGCCATCTTCGCAAAGTACCCGGCAATAAAGGCCGGATTTAAAATCAGCGACGCCGTTGTCCTGTTGAAAGAGCCGGTGGTGTTATTTGCCGCCTTGGGCCTTTTCTGTTATATAAGCCTGGAAACCTCATTTTGTAATTGGCTTCCTTCATATAGTAAAGAAGTTATTGGCAAGGATTTCCCATCAATGGATATTGCAGTTGCAGATGCCGCCTCGCAGCGTATGCTTTCAGTCTTTGCAGTTGCTATGATGGCAGGGCGATTAATCTCAAGTCAGATTTCGGCAATAACAAGTTACGGCAGCTGGTTTATAGCCGGTGCTGCATTGATTGCAGCGTTGATAATTTTGGCAATGACTCAAACCGGAGCAATCTGGACAAGCGCTTTGGCTGCATGTGCAGGCCTGGCTTTTGCTCCATGCTTTCCAACCGTTATTGGTGTTACTTTCTCGAAGCATCCTGAAAATTTCGGCAGTGTATTCGGTATGATTTTTGCCATCGGCCTCCTCGGTGCTGTCATTGTTCCAAAGGCAATCGGGAATCTGGCAAAGGGTTCTACTGTACAAAAGAGTCTGAAACTCCTGTTGCCTGCTTGTGTGCTTTTGATAATCTTTGCACTTGTATTAGGCAGGCTTTAGGCTTTACTTGAGCAGTTTAACGATATCGTTTTCAAAGGCCTATGTGTCGTCATAATTAATCTTATATAGGCAGTTAATAAGCTTTTTTCCATCTGTTTGTTTTTCTATCGGCGAATGGGCTTTATGGAACGTTAAAATTATGCTTGCAAGATTACATAGCGTAACACTTGAGGGTATCGAAGGCATTGTCTGTGAGGTGGAAGTAGATGTTGCGCGTGGAGGTTTTGAAAAGACGCTTATCGTTGGCCTTCCTGATGCGGCTGTCAAAGAAAGCACCGAAAGAGTAAAAAGCGCAATCATAAATTCCGGTTATAAGTACCCTAAAACGCAATCGGTGGTGAATTTGGCGCCGGCGGATATAAAAAAAGAAGGCCCAGCCTTTGATTTGCCTATCGCCCTTGGGATGCTGTTGGGTTCCGGGTTGTTTACAAGCTCTCTTTTGAGAGACTATTGTGTTGTCGGTGAATTAGCACTTGACGGCAGGGTAAGAGCTGTCAACGGCGTTTTGAGCATGGCAATGACAGCCAGTGCAAATGGTTTTAAGAATATCATAGTTCCGTTGGATAATGCCCGAGAAGCCGCTGTTGTACAGGATTTGCAGGTTTATGGAGTCGGCTCATTAGCGCAGGCTATAGGTTTTTTAACCGAACAATTACCCTTAGAGGCCACGTCCATCGATATAGAAGAAGTGTTTAATATTGAAAACCGATATGATGTTGACTTCTCAGATGTAAAAGGACAGGAGTCTATTAAAAGGGCACTTACCGTAGCCGCTGCCGGAGCGCACAATATTTTAATGATTGGCCCGCCGGGAGTTGGTAAGACGATGCTCGCTCAGAGATTGCCAACGGTTTTGCCGCCTTTGAATTTACATGAGTCTCTGGAAACAACCCGGGTATATTCTTCTGTTGGCCTGCTGGATAAAGGCAAGGCTTTGATGGCCACTCGGCCTGTAAGGATGCCGCATCACACCGCCAGCGGACCGGCTCTTGTAGGTGGCGGAACGAATCCCAGGCCTGGAGAGCTTTCTTTAGCTCACCACGGCGTCCTGTTTCTCGATGAGTTTGCTGAATTTCCAAGAAACGTGCTGGAGATGATTCGTCAGCCGCTCGAAGATGGAAGTGTAACCATTGCGCGGACAAAACGAACAGTTACATTTCCTGCACAGTTTATGCTGGTAGCTTCTCTTAATCCCTGCCCCTGCGGCTACTTCGGCTCCAATATAAGAAGGTGCAAATGCACGCCGGGACAGATAGAAAGATATCTTTCCAAAATATCCGGGCCGTTGGTTGACAGAATTGATATACATGTTGATGTCCCTGCGATAACTTTTAGCAGGCTCCGCTCAAAAGCAAATCAGTTGGATTCGGCTACGATAAGACAAGAGGTCATAAAGGTCAGGCAGGCACAGGCGGAACGCTTTGGCGACGGCAACATTATGACGAATGCAAGGATGACTCACAAACAGGTTAGAAAATTCTGCGAGCTTGACTCATCTTCTGAAATGCTGCTCAAACAGGCAATGACCGAATTTGGCCTGAGCGCCCGTGCGCACGACAAAATCTGCAAAGTCGCCCGAACCATAGCCGACCTGGCAGACTCTAAAGACATCCAGCCTGAGCACATCGCTGAAGCTGTAAGTTACCGCAAATTGGATCGAAGGCTATAAGGGACTTTCGCAATCCATTTAAGTTTACGCACGGCCACGAGTTCGATCCCTTTGCAGATTTCCGATTTACACCGAAATGATGTGTAAGGCTGGATTTGGTGTAAATTTTGGTGAGTTTTTGCTGTAAAATAATGTGGTCGAGCAGTTATAATGAAGCTAATTATAGAGTATTTGTCCCCGTAGCTCAATTGGATAGAGCGTCGGCCTCCGGAGCCGAAGGTTGTGCGTTCGAGTCGCACCGGGGATAGTTACAGCTATTCGGCATTTTCATTTCGGCGCAAGCTTGCTGGATTTTGTTCAATCGTCCTGCTATCCTGCCCTTAACGTAAACAACGGGGGGCACAGTTTTTGCTGGCTTTGATGCGATGTTCGGTTATAATCTGCAGAAATTATTTTGGGAGAGGCTAAGTCCTGTCTTGAAGATATGAATATGCTGGCAAAGGTACATTTTAACTTTGGTTTTTTGATTGTGCTGCTTATGGCAGCGGCAGAACCTTTAACGGCTATTGACCAGGACAGTGCTCAGGCGTTTATTGGAGAAGACCTGCATCTTGAGGGCCGAACGGCTCTGACGTGGCGGCCGGCAGCGGATGAGCATGTTCTTGTTTTCCCAGAAGAATTTTCGATGTCAATTGGGGCTAATCGTTTCTCCAGTGATAGTGCGGTGATATGGCTAAAGGCTGTAGAGGCCGGTTCTTTGGGGCAGATATATGTGAGTTATCAAACAAAGGTATATCTATACGAAAACATATCAGTCAACAAGGGCAGGAAAGCCAAGGCCACGGACTTAAAGGAGATAGTGCTCGAGGATGGCCGTGCAATGGCAATTCGATTAAATTTCAGAGGTGAGATTTTTATAAGTGCTCAAACAATGCAGGAGAAAGCTCCCGGAGGTCTGGAGCTATACGAAAGGGCGGTTGAGGCATTAGAATTGGTTCAACTTGAAACTTTTGAGCGGTTACAGGCAGAACCATCAGTCGAGCGTGTAGTGGAACTGCCGGTGAAACCGGCCGGGCCCGGATTGATTGAAAGGCTGCTTGAGCACGGCAAAGAGGCGCCGGATGTTGGAGAGGAAATACAAGCTGAACCAAAGGAGGGAGAACCTCAGTTGAGGTATCCGGTTAATTTTGCACCTGCTGGTTTGCTTAAGCCGGAAATAGAGTTTGATGATAGGACAAAAACTGCAACTGTAACAGGCAGAATTTATTTATGGCGCAAACTTGACGAGCAGGGTTCTCTGCTGGAGCTTTTAGCAGATAGTGCCGTTGTGTGGTACGCTGGTACAGAGCAGGATGAGCGGCAAAGTGTGTTCGATGAAGGTGCTATCACGGCGATTTATCTGGCTGGCGATGTAGTTATGACAGAAGGACAACGGACAATTCGGGCAGACGAGATATATTATGATTTTCAGCAGAACAAGGCGATAGCTACAAATGCAGTGATGAGAACGTTCGATGCGTCTCGGGGGATTCCAATATATGTAAGGGCGGCCAAGTTCAGGCAGTTAGCGCAGATGAGGTTTGTCGGCGAAGATATTACACTGACCAGCAGTGAATTTTATGAGCCTCAGATTTGCCTGACAGCATCAACTGTTTATATAACGGATGTATCCGTTATAAATGAGCGAATAGGCGAGATTTCCGACAGTAGTTTCGATGCGATGATGCGGGACGTTCATTTCAAATTAGACGGACGGACAATTTTTTCCTGGCCTGTTCTTCGCAGCAATCTTGAAAGGCCTGATATTGCCCTAAAGAGTGTTCATGCCGGTTATGACGGGACCTGGGGGGCTTCTTTGGAGACACGATGGTATTTGGCCAGGCTGCTTGGCTTGGTAGAGCCTGATGATACGGACAGTACTTTTGAGCTTGATTATTACGGCAGGCGCGGCGTTGGGACTGGTGTTGATATAGATTATACCAGGGATGATTATTTCGGTAGATTCATAGGCTATATTATTGACGACAAAGGTAAAGACAGACTTGGCCGGATTAGCAGTCGAAGGTCGATAGAACCGGAAGATAAACTTCGGGGTCTGGTCAAATTTCAGCACAGGCAGCTTCTGCCATATAACTGGCAGTTTACCACAGAGACAAGTTATTCTTCGGATGAGAATTTTATCGAGCAGTACTATCGCAACGAATTCAATACAGACAAAGAGCAGGAAACAATCGTTCATATCAGACGTATGGAAGATAACTGGGCGGTGTCTTTACTTGGCAAGGGCAGGATAAATGATTTTGCCGATAAGCTTGAAGAGATGCCTACGGGTAAGTTTTCTTTGAAAGGTGAGCCGATTTTTAATGATACCTTGACCTTGTATAGTGATACGCAGCTTAGCCGGTTTAGACAAAGGATAGGAGAAAATCATTCCACAGCAATCAGCGACGAAACATTTTCGTTTGTTTCGCACAGGACCGAGCTGGATATGCCGCTGCAGCTAAAAGCAGCAGATACGTTTAAGGTGGTACCTTTTGTGGCAGGGACATTCGGTTATGACGACCGCAGCGGCTTTACAAGGACAGTTGTGGATGGAAGTAACACCGGCGGTTTTGGTGAAGATAAGGTCTGGACAGCAGAAGCTGGTGTTCGTTTGTCGAGTCAGTACTGGAAGATTTATCCTGATGTTAAATCTCGTCTGTGGGATTTGAATGAGCTAAGACATATTGTCGAACCCCAGTTAACTGCCGTGATGTATGAGCAAAGCGATGATGTTGTCGAGCAGCGTGATATGCTGAACGTAGGTATTTCTCAGCGATTACAGACAAAAAGAGGCAGCGATGATGCAAGGCGAACTGTAGACTGGATGAGGCTGGATGTTGATGTTACGTTGGTGAATAATTCGGAGCATTTTACTGGCCGGGCCGAGGAATTTATATGGAATAACCCTGCGGTTCCTATGCAGGTATTTTCCGCCCCTGCAATTTTTAATGGTGATATTGACAGTACCGTCAGGCGTGTGGAGATGTATGGTCCGAGGCGTAATTGTCTCAACGGAGATTATATCTGGCGAGTTAGTGATACAACAGCCGTTCTGGGTGGCGGGAATTTTGATATTCAGGCAGGGGCCGTGCAACAGTTCGATGTCGGTCTTTCGCGAATGTGCTGGCCCGATTTACAGTTCTACCTCGGCAGCAGGTACTTGCGAAATGTTGAAGCTTATGGTCAGAAAGGCTCTAACATTTTTACCTTTGCAGCTACGTATGTTCTTGACCAGCGCTATACATTGGTATATTCTGGCCAGTTTGACTTTGACTATGGTGCCGGTGTCAGGAGCGATGTTACTTTGATAAGGCGCTACCACAGGGTATATTGCGGCTTGACATACAGTGCAGACCAATCGCTTGACAGGCAGGCGATTATATTCAGCATCTGGCCAGAGGGTCTGGCCGAGCTGGCTATTGGACCGAGAAGGTATATGGAGATTTCCGGTTCAAGCAGCTACTGATAAAGCAAACTGTTTTTTTGTCGAGGATAATGCAAATAGTAAATTTTTTTCTGATGATTTGAGGAGATTATTATGGCGTTGGTTAACACTAAGAAGATGTTTGAGATGGCTTACAAGAACGGTTACGCAATTGGAGCATTCAATGTTAACAATATGGAAATTACCCAGGGTATTATTAGTGCCATATCGCAGGAGAAGGCACCTCTTATTCTCCAGGTTTCCCGAGGCGCGCGTGCTTATGCCAGTATAAGTTATCTCAAGTCGATAATAAATGTTGCTGTTGAGGAAAATCCCGATATACCCATCGCGATAAACTTAGATCACGGTGACAATTTCGAGACCTGCAGGCAGTTTGTTGACGATGGTTTTACCTCGGTTATGATAGATGCATCATCCCTTGCTTTTGAAGAAAACATAGATATTACAAAAAAGGTTGTAGAGTATGCACATCCTCGCGACGTTGTTGTTGAAGCTGAGCTTGGTCAACTCGGAGGCATCGAAGAAGATGTAGTCGGCGTAGATGATGTCAGCCGGCACTTAGCTGATCCTGCCCAGGCGGTTGAATTTGTTGAAAGGACAGGCTGCGACTCGCTGGCAGTCGCGTGCGGGACAAGTCATGGTGCTTTCAAGTTTAAGAGCGAACCAAAGATTGCATTTGATATTATCCAGAAGATTGCGGACAAACTGCCTGGTTACCCACTGGTTATGCATGGTTCCAGCAGTGTACTGAAGGAATTTAAAGATCTTATCAACAAGTACGGGGGCGATATGCCCAATGCAATGGGTGTACCTGAAGAGGCTGTCAGCAAGGCGTCGAAAATGGCAATATGCAAGGTTAACATCGATACCGATTTGCGAATGGCTCTTACTGCCAAGATCAGACAGGTCTTTGCGGAAAAACCCGGCGAGTTTGACCCGCGAAAATATCTCGGACCCGGCCGTCAGGCCATCGAGGAGATGGTCAGCCATAAACTGCACGTCCTGGGTTGTGCCGGAAAGGCATCTGAGTGCATGTGATGTCGGTTGGCTCTGTGGGTGGGCATATAGGCAGGCCGGCTGCGTCGGTATCTTTTTGTGTGGAGCGGTAAATGACTAATCTTTTGCGAAGGACGATATATACTGTCGCTTTGGCTGTGTTCTTTTGCTTTGTGGTTGAATCGTACGCAACGGCATCAGCATCGCGGCAGAGAGAAGAGGATTTTAAGACTGTAGAAAATGAGCCTTTAGTTACGAAGGCGGATGTTGTTGACTCTATTTGTGAGCTGATATACCAGGGCAGGTTCGACGATGCAAATGCGCTGGTCCGTAAACAGTTACGTTCAAGTGAAAGTTTTGAAGATTCTGTAGGAGTCCGGACGGATTCACAAGATCGAGGAGACCCGATACTTGAACTTGCGGGGATAATTCGTCAATATAACGAACTAACAAAGCAGAGGCAGCAGGTTCGTGAAGATACCTACCGAAAACAGTTGGTCGAAGTAGACAGCATCAGGTTAGCGACAGAAGCCAATGAGCCAAATGATCCGAACAATATAAATGATTCGAATAACATCAGCCGTGCACTTGCAGCTATCGCTAAAGCCTGCGAATTTGCCGGAGAGCGGCAAAAAGCCGCGCTGATATCCAAACCCTTCGTACAACTGGTGTTTGATAAGGCTAAGGCCCAGGCTTCGAAATATGAATCAATGGGTAAATGGCTTGACGCATATATCTGCTGCTACAGTTGGCTTCAGACGATTGTGCCGGATAATAACGAATATTCAGAGCGAGCTAAACAGCTAATTGACAAGGCTAACATAGTTGCTTCATTTCGAGACAGCCCCTGTCAGACTCGCCAGGAGCGTTTCAAGCGTGTAACTAAAAAAATGTTCGTCCGTGCAATTGATGCCTTAAATCACAATTATGTCAGCGTTATAGACTACCGCCGGATGGCAATTAAAGCGATAAAACGCTGCCTGTTATTAGGTGAGGTAGCAGGGTCATCCCTTCCTCAAGTCGGTCCGAATGGTTCTTCTGCTTGGCTCGGAGAGGAAGCTGAGACTTTGTTTTCTTCTGCCGACGTTAATAAAATTTCTGCATGGTCGGCAGCATTATCGGTGGTGCTGGACGATGTTGAGAACTGTCCGACGGGTGTAACTAAGGATAAATTCCTGGCTGTTTTCGATGAAGTGCTGGAACTGAACGCAGCGACTGCTCAGCTTCCGAGGTCTGTGCTTATTGTTCACTTTGCTGAAGGGGCGCTGTCATCGCTCGGCCCTTATACTGTTATGATTTGGCCGTCTCAGGTCAGTGATTTTGAGAAGGAAATTAGCAAGGAATTTACCGGCATAGGTATAGAAATCACCAAACCAAAGGGTCTTTTGACCGTTGCAAGCCTTCTTCCCGATACCCCTGCCTATAACAGTGGTCTCGATGCCGGTGATATTATTGAGAAAGTCGATGGTCTGCCAACGAAGGATATGAGTCTTACCTGTGCGGTGCGCAGGATTACCGGTCCTGCAGATACGAAAGTAACTTTGACGATAAGAAGAGCAGGTCAGGACAAAACCAGGGACATTATAATTACGCGAGCTAAGATAGTTGTTAAGCCCATTCGCGGCTGGAAGAGGGCAGAGGCAGAGGCGGGTAAGTGGCTATATATGCTTGATGAGGCTCAGAACGTCGGATATGTGCGTGTGACGAATTTTGATTCGAGAACCGCACCGGAATTAGAAAAGATTTTAAGTCAGCTTGAGTCCAAAAGGCTTCGGGGATTAATTCTCGATTTGCGATTCAATCCCGGCGGACTTTTAGATAGCGCCGTTAATGTTGTCGATAAGTTTATTGATGAAGGACTTATCGTATGGACGCAGCCTCGCCGATGGGCAATACCAACTTATGAGGAGGCGCATACAAAAAACACTCATCCTGATTATCCCCTGGTTGTATTAATAAATTCTTACTCAGCCAGTGCCTCTGAGATTGTTGCCGGTGCCTTGGCCGATAGCGAGCACGAGCGAGCAGTTCTTGTGGGCGAAAGGACCCATGGCAAAGGCAGTGTTCAGGGGATAACTTCATATCCCGGAGGCGGTGCTCAGCTAAGGTACACAATGTCTTATTATCGTTTACCGTCAGGCCAAAAAGTTGAAAGCCGTGAAGAAGCCGAGAGCAGAGGTGATGACAACTGGGGTGTAAAACCGGATATCGAGGTCAAGCTTACCAGCGATGAGTTAGAGAAGATGAGTGAGATACAGAGAGAAAATAATGTTCTGGTTAAGGCCGACCATGATAAACAGGCAGTGCCATTGAAAAAGCATAGCTTCGAAGAGACCCTCGCAGCAGATCCACAATTGGCTACGGCACTTCTTGTGATTAAAACCAAGCTGATACAGTCCTCGGGACTCCTTACGGAGAAAAGCTGTCCTTGTGAACAGGACCAGGAAAGCAAGCACCCTCAAGCAGTCAAAAGCAAAATCATAGGACAGAGCGAATTTACTCCACATGTTGACAGGCCTGTATATAATTTGAGGGTAAAAAGTAAAGCTGCTTAAGATAGATAAGAAGCAGTCTTTGATTGCAATCTTTACACTGCGATTGTTATGCCAATGGCCAAGGAACAAATGAAAGATAAATTCCAACAACAGAGAGAAAAAAAGCTGTGTCAGATAGAGCAATTAGGAATAGATCCTTATGGCTGTCGATATGATGGCGTCGAATCTGCTGAGGATATTAGAGCCAGATTCAAGGAAGATAACGAAACCCAAAAGGCCCAGTGTGCCGGCAGGATTGTGCTTTTAAGAGATATTGGAAAGCTGATTTTCATAACCTTGAGGGACTGGAGCGGTATTATCCAAGTAGGCTTGAGCAAAAAATTGCTCTCCGTAAGGAGCCCCCAGGGCAACGAGCAGTGGCAACTTGCTAAACTACTTGATTTAGGTGATATAGTCGGCACTGCCGGTGAGTTAGGTAAGACTAAAACCGGTGAGATTACTATATGGGTCGAAAGTTTGACCCTGTTGAGCAAATGCCTCAATCAGCCGCCAGAGAAATTTCATGGTCTTTCAGAGATAGATATTAGGTACCGGCAGAGGTATGTTGACCTTTGGGCCAATCCTGAAGTGATGGAATTGTTCAAAAAACGCAGTGCTATTATTTCTTCCATTCGGGATTTTTTGCGTGCCGGCGGCTTTTTGGAGGTGGAGACACCTATGATGCAGACTGTGGCAGGCGGAGCTGCAGCAAAGCCATTTATTACGCACCACAATAGCCTGAATATGGACCTTTTCCTTCGCATTGCGCCTGAGCTGTTTCTCAAAAGGCTGCTTGTTGGTGGTATGGATCGCGTATTTGAGATAAATCGAAACTTTCGCAATGAGGGTCTAAGCAGACAGCACAATCCTGAGTTTACAATGCTTGAGATTTATCAGGCTTATGGCGATTATTATTCTATGATGGATTTAGCAGAGGAGATTATCAGCCTGCTTGTGGACAAGTTCTCCGTAAGGAGTCCCGAGGACGGCAGCGGGCCAAAGGTACAGTTTGGTAATATGAAAACAGACTATAGCAAACCATGGCGGCGGGCAAAATATGCCGAACTTTTTAAAGAATACTGCGGCTGTGATATTGAAGATATTTCTGCAATCAGGGCCAAGGCAGCCGAAATTGGCCTTGAAGAGGCAAAGATGGATGATGCCGTTGTGATAAATGAAGTATTCGAGAAGACTGTGGAGGATAATCTTATCAATCCGACGTTTGTTATCGATTATCCGGCCGTTCTATGTCCATTGACGAAGAAGAAAAAGGATGACGTTAGATATGCCGAGCGCTTCGAGCTTTATATAGCTGGCATGGAATTGGCTAACGCATATACGGAGCTTAACGACCCGGCAGTCCAGGAAGAAAACTTTCGATTACAGCTAAAGGGCCAGGAAGAGTCGATGGCAAAGATGGATGAGGATTTTATCAATGCTCTGCGATATGGGATGCCACCGGCAGGGGGGCTGGGTATTGGAATAGATAGACTCGTGATGGTCCTAACCGGAGTTACAAGTATTCGTGATGCTGTGCTTTTTCCACTTCTTAAACCTCAGGATAGAAGAAACAGGGACGAAGAAGGTAGTGGTCTATCACAGATAAAATAGTGGGTGTCATTGCGAGGAGTGAAACGACGAAGCAATCTCAGTGCTCGATAGCTTGAGATTGCCACGCCCCTTAGGGGCTCGCAATGACAATTTCTCGAATTTAGCTTTGACATAGCGTTAGTCCGTGCAACGGGTTTCAAGATTCCTAATAGCTTTAGGATTTTTCTTTTTTGGTTTTGTCAGGGACTTCGATGCTAAAGTTATTTCTCTGTCTTCGATATCTTCGTAAGTTGAAATTGGTTTTTTTAAGTGTAGCAGCGCTTGGGCTTTCGGTAGGACTTTTGGTTATAGTAGCCAGTTTGTTCAGCGGTTATATTGAGGCTATTCGGCTGACAGGTCATGAAGTTTACGGCGATGTTTATCTTAAGCCCTGGATAGAGATACCCGAGTGTGGCGCGCTTATCGATGCACTGGAGTCGCTTGAGGAGGTTAAAGCAGCAACGGTTGTTACAGAAAGCTACGGCCTTTTGTACCTTGGCAGGGGAAATGTAAAAGGAGTGAAGGTTTTAGGTATTGACCCTGACAGCTACTCCAAATTTTACGACTTGGAAAACCGTCTTCTTAAGTACCGTCACAGCTCTGAGGGCCGGAATTTCGGTAGTGATTTTGCCGGCAAGAAAGGCTACATCAGCATAGGTGTATTGACCAGGCCTGATGAAAAGACCGATGTTTATGACTTTGATATAGCCAGGCAGTGGTTAGGTAAAGAAGTTGTATTTACCACCGGTGCGGTAGTCAAAAAGCCGACCGCCGTAAGGAGTCCCGAGGACAATAACAATGTCGAAGTTGTCCCGGGGACTCCTTACGGAGAACGTCTAAGAACAAGAACATTGAAATTTAAAGTTTCAGGTATAGTCCATCACGGCATTTATTTTATTGATAACTCAGTCGTTTATCTTCCGATAGAGACAGTTCGGCAGCTTCATTCGGTGCAGCAGTCGAAGTACGGCGGCGGGCAGGGGGCTGTTAAGATAAGGCTGTTTGAAGGTACTGAGCCGAGAGATGCAATAGAGTCTGTCCGAAGAGTCTGGCAAAAGTCGGCAAATCAATGGGGGCTTGATAAGCATTTAATTGCTAACACTTTATTATTGACTGCCGATGATATCCAGCACGCCTTTCTTGCTGAGGTTCACAAACAAAAGGTTATCCTGATGTTGATATTTACAATCATTTGTTCGGCGGTTGTGCTGTTGATATTCTGTATTATTTATATGATAGTGATTAGCAAACAGAAGGACATTGCAATAATTAAAAGCTGCGGAGTGGCCAATTCTTCGGTGGCTTCGATATTTGTCGGTTTCGGAGGATTTGTGGGCATTGCAGGTTCGGCACTGGGCGTTTTGTTAGGAGCTGTAGTAACGAGAAATATCAATTTGATTGAGTACTGGATAAGGGTGGCTCTTGGCTTGAAACTCTGGAAAAGCAGTGCGTATGTCTTTGATAAGATTCCTGCCAGAATTGATACGGCTATGACACTATGGGTTGTTGTTTTCGCAATTATAGCTGCGTGTATCGGTGCATTGATTCCTGCGATTTTAGCTGTCAGGACAAGGCCGATTGATATATTAAGGTATGAATAACGAAGTGCGATGTATAAGTTTATCCTTCCATTAAGGTATTTGCTCAGAAGACGCATAACATATCTTGTTTTGGTCTCGGTTGCGGTGTGTGTTTTTGTTGTGCTCGTGGTAATGACTATTATGACAGGTCTTGCGCGGGACTTTGAGAGCAAAAATCAAAGGTGGTTCGGTAACTGTATTTTAAGCAGCGATTCACTGGTAGGTTTCCCGTATTATGAAGAGTTTATAAAAAAACTCGGCAGCGAGGATTTTATCGAGGCTCTCTCACCTGTTATAGCTGTTCAAGGTATCCTGACTTATCAGGACACAGGCTACCAAAGTAGTGTGCAGGTTATGGGAATTTATCCCGGCAAGCACAGTAGGGTGACCAGTTTTGCGGAAAGCTTATATTATCACAGAGATGGGCCTTTGCGTGCATTCGAGCCGAGTGATGATGCGAACCTGCCGGGTATTGTTTTAGGTATAGATAAAATTCGGGACAGGGACGAATATGGCCTGTATTATCACGAGCCGGAGCCGCTGGTTTACAGCTTTAGTCTGAGCTGTTTTCCTCTTACCGCCAGGGGCAGCCTTGCAAGAGCAGCGGTTGGAATAGTCAACAGCAAAACTTTTTACTACAGCGACGATTCCCACAGCGCTCTGGCAAATGTAGATGGTGATTATGTGTACCTGCCATTTGACGAGGTACAGATACTTTGTGGAATGGCCGGCGGAGAAAAAAGGGCCAGCGCAATCCATATAAAGTTTGTCGAAGGTGTTGACATAGAAAAGGGCCGTGACAGGGTCAGGGCCGTTTGGGATAAGTTTGTCGAACACAAACGCTCGGCGGGTTATGCTGAACTTCTTGATGGTGTGCGTGTTGAAACTTACAAGCAGTTTCGCAGGGAGGTAATGGTAGCGGTTGAGATGGAAAGAACGATGATGGTTTTTGTTTTCAGCCTTCTTGGTTTGATTACAGTATTTATTATCTTCGTAGTTTTTTATATGATAGTCAGCCACAAAAGTAAGGACATCGGGATATTAAAGAGCGTTGGTGCCGGCGACATCGACGTAGTGAGTGTGTTTTTGCTGTTTGCGGTTTTAATTGGACTTTTAGGTTCGGCTATTGGTACCGCTGCCGGAGCTGCATTTTTGGCAGAAGTCAATGGACTGGAAGGTTTTTTGTTTGAGCGATACGGTTTTCAGCTTTGGTCGCGGGCCATTTATGCCATTGACGATATACCAAACAAGATGGACTTAAATGTAGTAACTGCAATCATTGCCTCGGCGGTGGCAGCGTGTCTTATAGCTGCTGTGGTCCCAAGTTATATGGCGGCAAGATTGAGACCAGTTGATACTTTAAGGGTTAACCGGTTATGAATGAGAATGGATTTATATTAGAAGCCGAAAACATCTGCAAATTTTATCGGATGGGTGCGACGCGGTTGAAGGTGCTAAGAGGCGTGAACCTGGCAGTAAAGAAAGGTGAATTTTTGGCGATTGTCGGAGCCTCCGGCAGCGGTAAAAGCACTCTTTTGCATATTTTAGGGGCACTCGATAGGCCGGATGGTGGCGTCGTAAGATTTGAGGGGATGGATCTGGCTAAGGCCGGCGCCGGGCAAATTAACAAGTTTCGCAGCAAAAGTGTGGGTTTTGTTTTTCAGTTTTACCATTTATTGGACGAATTAAATGTGCAGGAAAATATTTTTCTTCCGTCAATGACTGATAAGGGTATCATCGGCTGGTTATTTTCCCGCAAGGCGACTAAAAGAAGAGCCAGAGAATTACTGAGTGAGCTTGGATTGGCTGACAGGGCTTCTCACAGACCTTATCAGCTATCGGGGGGGGAGCGTCAGAGAGTTGCTATCGGCAGGGCCCTGATGAATGAGCCGAGACTTCTTTTGGTGGATGAGCCGACAGGAAATCTTGACTCTGAGACGGGAAATGGTATCTTAACGGTCTTTGAAGAATTGAATAGAGCAGGCCAGACAATAGTAATGGTAACTCACGATGAGAGGATTGCCAGGCGAGCTTCTCGAATAATCAGCCTTACTGATGGTAAAATAGGCGAAGTTTAGTTAGGCTTTTGGAGTTTATATGGGTCTGAAAATCTGGATTGATGGCAAGATTTTTGATGAGGCGGATGCGAAGATATCAGTCTTTGACCATGCTCTGCTCTATGGAGACGGTGTTTTCGAAGGTATCCGGGTTTACAATAGTAAAATCTTTGAGCTTGAGGCACACATAAAAAGGCTGTTTGATTCCGCCAAGGTAATCAGGCTCGATATCGCCTTGGGCCGCAAGGCACTTGCAACAGCGGTGGAAAAAACAGTTGAGGCAAATCAGGTTATCGATGGCTATATCCGACTGGTAGTTACCCGCGGGATAGGAACTCTGGGCCTGAATCCTTTTATCTGCGAAGGTGCCAGAATAATTATCATTGCCGACAATATTCAGCTTTATCCGGAGGAGCTTTACGAGAAAGGCATGAGGGTAATCAGCGCCACTACTATTCGCAACCATCCGATGTCGATTCCGCCACAGATTAAGAGTCTGAATTATCTTAACAATATTCTTGCCAAGATTGAGGCGCTGGACAATGATGTTCCTGAAGCGATTATGTATAATCATGAAGGATACGTTGCCGAAGCCACAGGAGATAATATATTTATCGTTAAGAGCGGCATAATCTACACCCCTCCGGTCGAGGCCGGGGCGTTGGAAGGAATTACACGTGCCATTGTTATCAGGTTGGCCGGGCAGGAAAAGCTTAAGGTTGTTGAAAAGAACCTTACCAGATGCGACTTATATGTTTGTGATGAATTTTTTTTAACCGGCACCGCTGCAGAGGTTATAGGAATTGTCGAAATCGACGGCCGAATGATTGGCGAAGGAAAGCCCGGCCCGGTAACAAGACTTTTGAGAAAGAATTTTTTCGATTACGCCCATGGCAGGAAACCGTAATTGAATAGTGATCTATCGCAAATTAAATGATGGATGTCATTGCGAGCGAGGCGTTAGCCGAGCGTGGCAATCTTAAACCTCTGGATGGTCGAGATTGCTTCGGTCGTTTCACTTTCTCACAATGACACCAGGCGTTTTATCTGTTATGGACAACTACAGTTTTGATTGAAATATGCCTGCTTGTGCCAAAAAAGTAACCAGCTAATTATGCAAACAAGTCGACCATATGACATCTGTAAGGTTTGCACTTTCGGCTTTAGAATTATTGATTCTCAATTAACCAAGGTAAGAGACCTTATCCTTGGGCAGTTGAATATTCGCAACCTTGTTTTAGATGCTAAACAAGACCGGGCTGTGTTTTCGTATTTGCGCCAGCAGAGCTGCAGCGGCAAGATGCTTCGGCCTGGTCTGCTGCTGCTGTCATATCAAGCTACTCTCGACAAATCATCCAAAAGGAGTGTCTCCTTAAAGAAAGATGCAGTTTTATCTAAGGCTATTCGGATTGCAGCGGTAGTTGAGGTGATACATTATGCCACCCTGTTACACGACGACGTTATAGATGGAGGGCAAAAGCGCCGCGGACTTCCTACGGCAAATAAACTCTGGGGTAATGAATATGCTGTGTTATTAGGCGATTTTTTGCTTAGCCGAGCATTCAAAATGTGCGCTTCTTTTGAGCCAAAGATCGTTGAGGTAATTTCAGCTTTGACCGCTAAAATCTGTGAGGGCGAATTGAAGCAAGTCTGGAAAAGAAACCAAAGGCGCTCACTTGATGAAGCCGAATATTTAGAGCTTATAGCTGAGAAAACCTCTGTTTTTTTCAGCGATTGTTGTTTTCTTGGCGGCCTGCTGAATGAGGCAAATAAGCAGCAGCTTGAGGCATTGAGCCATTATGGCAGAGATTTTGGAACTGCCTATCAAATTAACGATGATTTGCTCGATATCTTTGGCAGCGAGAAAATGACCGGTAAGACACTTGGAAATGACATTCAAAAGAACAATCAGACGTTGCCTTTTATACATCTTTTGAGTAAAGTGGATGAGCAGGAAAGAAATGCTTTGAACAGGCAGTTGTCAGAAGGTTCTTTCGATAAAGATGTTTTGGCAGATTTGATGGTTTCTTATGGCAGTTTAGAATATGCGCAAAATCGTGTTGGCGAGCTTATAAGTGTTGCAATAAGTGCTTTGAGGCCGCTCGAAGAGAGCAAGGCTAAAGATGTGTTGATAACAACTGCCAACTCTTTAGTAAGCAATTCCGATTGAAGAAGTTATTATTTAATCGAAAAAGAGGCCGGGTTTTAAACCAGCCTCTTTTTTTACGCGGCGATTTATTGCTTGGTTGGCCTTAGAAGGTGTACTTCAGATTGACGCTGGCCCAGGTTTCATCCTGGTCATCATTGACCGATTTATCCATAGTTATTTGATGGTATATCCCAGGAGTAAGCGTTACGTTTTCACCCAGGTCAAATACCGTTGAAACACCTAAGACAGCGTTTGACCAGTCATGGTCAACATTTTGTCCACCAGGACCGACACCATCGTTGTAGATCAATTCTGCGTGCAGATTAAGTACTTGCTCGGGTATCTCGGGCAGAAGACCTTCAACCGTCCAGGGATAATCCAGAGTGAAAATATGTGCGAAACCAGAAGCTGTGCCCCCGAATGGAGACCTACTACCGACTTTTGAGCCGCTGCGCGCCGGCCACATCTTGACGAGGATATAACCTGGCACCAGGCCGCTTTGGCACATATCCGGCCAGGAGAGCATCAGATGAGCCTCCTGCAGGTCATAATCTTTTCTGGAGTTGTCTGGATAGTTGTAATAGACCCACGCAAGCCGATAATTTGTTGCACAGGCCTGGTCTTCTAATACTTGACCACCGTAATAGAGCGTGTAGTCCCATCGTTCGCCGTCCTCAAATTCTGAGGAATTGGCTCTGTGGCCCAACAAACTGACTCCAAAGCCGCTGCCATAGAGGTCAAGGTCAACACCGGCGTGTATTGCGCTTTTGTCAGCATAGTTGTCAAAACCCCTCCATATATATTTGCTGTCGAAGGTCGCGTTTATTGCGCCGTGCAAATCACCTTCCTGGGCCTGGGTTATTGTTGCCAAGCCGCATAACATAATGAAAGCAACCAAAATCTCTTTTTTCATACTTGTCTCCTTAAAAACATTACCAGATATTGACAGTTTCCTTCTAACTTTAAACCAACAATATACTATCATAATATTAACAGCTTTTTGCAAGAGCTTACTTCTAAGCGAGAAAAAATCAAGTAAAAAACCCATTTTAGTGAAACTTTTTGTCCTGGCAGTAAAAATCGCCGAAATTATGTTGGACTTAGAACAAAGACAAAAGGCTGCGAATAGAAAATCGCAGCCTTTTTTGTTCTGAACAGCGACTGAGCTATAATCGCCAGAAATAGAGTCTAAGGTAACATCCAGCAGATGCCTCCGGCAACCGCCCATGCATCACCAGTTCGCTGGTACTCGATGTTGAAAGTAGCATTCTCCGCGATATCAATCTGTGTGCCAACATAGCCGCCAAAAGATGCGCGCTCTTCGATATCGTATTCCCTAGAGCCTCCAGCATGCTTGTGATAATGGTTGCCATCGATTAAGTGCATGAACGGGCCTCCATAAACCGAAATGCCCTCCATCAGTGTGCAAGTCGGACCTGCTGCGAGTTGGTATTCGAAAACTTCAGTTTCGAATGTCCCTGTCTGGTAGCTCGACGACGACGACGCATTCTTTCGTTTACCGTCATAACTAGCCCAACTCATTTGAGCAAGTCCGCCCCACTTTATGTCAGGAGCTTCGGAAAAGGTTGTTTTAACACCTACACCTATAGCCAAAGTGCCATTGTCATCGCCTTTCCACGAAGCGTAGTAGCCTTCTCGTTCGTACTCGTAGTCGGCCAAACCTATACGTAAAAAACCTTCTGTTTTGTTCGAGATGCCCTATCCAATCTTGCCATATATCTTGTTAATTTCCTGCTCCACACCCGTGAAGTCCGCAGAGTAACCTTGAGTTCGCCAAAGACTCTGCTCACTATAGGAGTACTCAGCTCCCAAGCTCCATTGTCCCTGTGTAAGACCAGCTGCCGGAGGACCCATCGGGTCAAGTGCCAGAGTGGCAGGAGTGAGCAGTCCAATTGCCATTACTACAAAAGTTATTACTAAAATCCTTCTGTTCATTGTCTTTCTCCTTCCAGAAATGTCATTCACTCACATAATTCTCGACAACAATACCAGTTTTTCCCGATCTATGGACAAACGCGTTAAAAACGCGATATTTATCACGAAAGTATACATATGACACGCGGTTGAATCAAGGGAAAAAACTCTTTCTATTTTTTTCTAAGTAGGTATTGATGTAATATCGAGGCGTGATATTATGGGACCAGCAGTTGTTTTTAGGAATCTTTCGACAGCAGTTTGATTACTACGTATAATATTACTTGATGAAAGGGGATAATGGTAACAAAACGTTGTTTAGCCGGTCAGAAAGGGCAAATTTAGCTACGGCAGAGCCTCTGGCAGTGCGGATGAGGCCTAGAACACTTGATGAATTTGTTGGCCAGAGACATTTTCTTGGGTCCGGTAAGCTGCTGACGAGAATGCTGCAGGCAGACAGATTGACCAGCTTGATATTCTACGGCCCTGCCGGTGTTGGCAAAACATCCCTTGCAATGGTTATTGCCAATCATACCAGAGCCAAATTTCACTATCTTAGCGCACCGGCAGCAACTGTAAATGACATGCGGCGAATTATAAGCACCGCTCGGGACAAGCTTGCTGCGACAGCGCGCAGAACGGTACTCTTTATGGATGAGCTTCATCGATTTAGTCGTGCTCAGCAGGATGTACTGTTGGATGATGTCGAATCCGGTGTGCTGATACTTATCGGGGCTACGACCGAGAACCCTTATTTTTCAATCAATTCACCTTTGATTTCTCGAAGCACAGTATTTCGTTTTGAGCCGCTTGTCGCTGAGGATATTTTGCAGTTATTAAAGACTGCTATTCAAGACAGTGATAGAGGCTTAGGTAAACTAAAGATTCAGGCAGACTCCGCTGCTTTAGAATTCCTTGCTGCCGGTGCTGACGGTGATGCTCGCCGGGCTTTAACCGCACTTGAAATTGGTGTACTATCACAGGCTCACGATAATCCTAAGGGCAAAAAAGTCAATCTTACTCTTAAAGCCGCTGCCGAATCAATTCAACAAAAGGCCATTGTATATGACAGGTCAGGCGATACTCACTACGATTTGGCAAGTGCCTTGCAAAAGAGCATGCGAGGCAGCGACCCGGATGCCACTGTTTATTGGCTTGCCCGGATGATAGCAGGTGGTGAAGACGTCCGCTTTATAGCAAGGCGGATAGCTATCTGTGCAGCCGAAGATGTTGGCAATGCCGACCCTATGGCTCTTGTCTGTGCAGCTGCCGCCTTGCAGGTGGCTGAGTTTATTGGCCTTCCGGAGGCCCAGCTACCCTTAGCTCAGGCAGCCATTTATGTTGCCTGTGCGCCCAAGTCAAATGCCTGTGCATCAGCTATATGGAAGGCTGTTTCTGACGTTAAATCTCGTCCGACGGCACCAGTGCCGAGGCATCTAAAGGACAGTCACTATTCGGCTGCAAAAAAGGCCGGCTTTGGTGTTGATTACAAATATCCCCATGATTCTAAGTTCGGCTTCGTTGCCCAGCAGTATATGCCGTCGGAATTCAGGCGACGCTACTATGTGCCAAAGCAGCTTGGGCAGGAAAAAAATATTAGCCATTATTTACAAAAGCTGCAAAGTCTGTTAAAAAATAGCGAACATTGCGACGAGCCCTCTGCAAAAAAGGATAAATAAATGGACAAAAAGCAGTTGCGTCTGGAGCTGCAGAAGCTATTGACTGATATGACTGACAGGCAGAGGAGTCAGAAAAGCCGAAGTGCCTGCAAAAATTTGATTTCGACACCACAATTCCGTAGTGCTTCAGCAGTGATGCTGTATATGTCACTGCCTTATGAGGTTGATACTTCAGAGGCTATACTTCAGGCATGGCAGCAGGGGAAAGTTGTTGCGGTTCCGAAAATCTCCTGGCAGCAAAGACATATGCTCCCTGTGCGTATAAGTTCGTTAGAGAGCGGTTTTTCGTCTGAGGTTGGAGGAGTTAAAAATCCTGTAACCGGTGGGCCTGTACCTTTTGAGGAAATTGACTTGGTTGTTACACCGGCGTTGGGATTTGACAGAAAAGGAAACAGGCTGGGACGGGGCGGCTCCTTTTATGATAACTTTTTTGCAAATGAGCAACTCACGGCTCAAAGATGCGGCTTAGGCTTTTGCGAGCAGCTTATTGACAATATTCCTGTGGCCGAACATGATGAGCCGGTGGATTTTTTAGTAACCGATAAAGAAATTGTGTATTTCAATAACAGGCAAGGATAAGTGATATGGCACGCTATTTTTCCCGTTATCAGCGCAGAAGAAGAAATATTCGTTGGTTGATATACATAGTCTCGGCAATAATAATTGTCATCGCTGTAGTTGCTGTTCTTTACAGAAACCGCAATTCTTCCAAAGCCCGGCAGGAAACTGTCGCACCGGCCAGGGATGTTACAACTGCACCAAAAAGGGTTGCAACTGAAGTCTTAAAAGTAGAGCCAAAGTTATTGCAGGTTCGGCCTCAGTCAACAGCCGAGGATAATCCTGAAGTGGCTCAGGTTATTGATAAAGCTGTTGGTCTTATTAATGAAAAGCCAGCGAAGATTATTGAGGCAAGGGATATCCTGAATGAGACACTTCCGGTGCCAATGAGTGCCCAGCAG
Organism: Sedimentisphaerales bacterium; assembly: GCA_016935195.1. GTDB lineage: Bacteria > Planctomycetota > Phycisphaerae > Sedimentisphaerales > Anaerobacaceae > JAFGRL01. The sequence goes on along the minus strand of JAFGRL010000158.1, from coordinate 6,617 downwards.
TTGGTTTTTATCAAGAGCCAGCTCAGTGCCCTTGCAAATGAGTGGCTTTTCAGCAGAAGGATTTTTCCTCAGGATAAGCTTTGCGGCAGTCACATGGTCAAGTCAGGCGATCGGTTGGAAGTAATCGGCAAGAAGTGCCGGGTACCGTACGAGATACTAATGGAGATTAACAACATTGACAGCCCCAGGGCTCTTCAGGCAGCAAGGCCAATAAAGGTTATAAATGGGCCTTTTCATGTTCGTGTTTATCGCTCAAAATTTTCGATGGACATCTTTCTTCAAAATACATATGTCTGCAGTTTTGATGTAGGACTTGGAAAACCCGGCAGGGAAACCCCGACAGGATTGTGGGTGGTTGGACCGAAGCTCGAAAAGCCTACGTGGACAGATCCGGATACAGGCAAAACTTACGAGTCTGAGGACACTGATTATCCTTTGGGCTCAAGATGGATTTCACTAACGGGGGTTAAAGGTGAGGCGCTTGGCAGAACCGGAATTGCTTTTCACGGCACAAATGATTCTAATATGATCGGGATAGCGGGATCGCGAGGTTGTGTTCGTCTGCACAATGGCGATGTCATATTGATTTACAAATTACTGATGCCGGGCGTTTCACAGGTTGAAGTAGTGCAGTAGCCCGCTTCCTGGGCAAAAATAGATTAGAGTAACGGAGTATTCCTTGGCGGGTATAGACGATAAAATCAAGGACGAGGATAAGCCAGGCCTTAGTAATGTTTCGCTAAAGGCCCTGCTGATTTCCATAATTGCTCATATTATGGTAATCACAGCGTTTGGCTTCGTCAGGATTTCCAGGACCAATCTTGTCTGTAAAACCAAACCTGCAGTTACAGCGCAGCTTAGAGCCGTTAGAAAGCTCGCTCATACGACATTAACTACTGTCAAACCCCGGGTTAAAAGACTTAACGCTTCCTCATCTAACATCAATATCAATCGAAAAATTGCCTTGCATCAGATCTTTGGCGATGTCAGCTCGCAGGCAGCGGCACATCGTTCAGGTAGGGGGAGAATAGGGGATTCATCTACCTGGCGAATGTTGTCTTTGTCTGCCGGTGACGAGCCCCTGCCCCGTGTTGACAGTTCCTGTGACCGCCGGAGCATCTTTTACGTTGTGGATTGTTCCGGGAGTATGAAAGGCGTATTTAAGCAGGTTAAGGATATGCTCAAAAAGTCCATAGCCGCCCTTGAACAGGATCAGCACTTTGGTATTATCTTCTTCGGCGATGGAAGACTGTTTGAATTCGATGGGGGCCGATTGCTGCATGCGACCGACCACAATAAGCGTGCCGGCTATGGATTTATTGACTCAATATATCCGGCCGGGGAAACTAATGCTCTGGCGGCACTCGATAAGGTCTTTAAGGTCTGCGGCAGCGGTAATTTTAGTTCGTCGGCTATATACTTTTTGACCGACGGTTTTGAATTATCAGGACAAAGGGCTGACAGATTTTCCCAGCAGATTGTGAATCTGCGAAAAAGGTTCTCACCTGCTGCAAAGGTCAATACGGTGGGGTTTTGGCCTCAGGATGTTGATATTGATATTCTGAAAGAAATTGCTAAACAAAGTGGCGGTGAATTTGTCATTATAACCGAAGAGGGTTTCTAATTGTAGTTCGTAGATTGAATCACCAAATATGATTCACGAAATGGAGTTTCGCAAAAATGAATGTTAGTCAGAAATTTGGAAAGCCTTTACTGCTTGCAGTGCTGGTGGCGGCACTGATTGTTCTGATTATTGCCTTAAAGGCAGGGCCGGACAATACTACGGCAGTGGCCAATCAAACGCAAACTTATTTTCAGCAGTTTGTTGTCGCTGGTGGCCCGATTGTCTGGTTTGCATTGCTGCCTCTGTCAATTTTTACAGTTTATCTTTTTTTATGGCATGCTCTGACGATTCGACAAAAGAGACTTTCGTCCTTTGATTCGCGTCAGGAACTGGCTAAGGTTCTTGATCGCGGCCGGCCTGAAGAGGTTGCAGAAAGAGTAGTTAATCGGGATGATTTGGTTAGTGTTGCAGTCAGGCAGGCTCTATACGGGACACGGCAGAGGTCAGACGGCAGAGGTGATGATAAAACCGGCGTGCAAAAGTCAATCGCTCAATCCCTTCACAATCAGGTCTTAAGGCTTTCGCATCGTCTTGAATGGTTACAATTGATTGGGAACATTTCGCCGATGATAGGTCTTTTTGGAACTGTTTTTGGGATGATAAAACTCTTTAACCGCATAGTTACCGCCGGCGGTCAGCCTAGACCGGTGGAACTTGCTGACGGCATCTCTGTCGCTTTGGTAACGACCTTTTGGGGTTTGTCTATTGCCATACCTGCTTTGGCTATGCACGGCATATTCAAAAGCCGGATAGAGATGATGCTCGGCGAGGCTTTGTCGCAGGCGGTTGATATTGTGGCTAAAATGAGAAAGAATTTAAATTATCAGAAACGAACTGAAAAGAATGAATACCAGCGGGCAGCGGCTGCAGCGAGGATTAGAACGATGCCTGTAAAACCACCGGAAAAGCTGCATAAGCAATTACATTTGCAACAGAAAAATGAAGTTTAACGTAACACCAATCATAGATATTGTTTTTCTTTTAATTATATTCTTTTTGATTGTCAGCAGGTTTATTGAAGCTGAGAATTTCAAAGTCAATGTGCCGGATGACTGCAAATTTGCCGAAAAGGCAGGTGGTGAGGGACTCGAAAAGACAACTGTTACTGTAATGAGAAATGCAAGCCAGGATATCGACTTTGCTGTAGGTTCAGAAAAAATCCCTGCCGTTAAATCCGCCGAGCTGGCAGAGACAATATCTCGCCAGATTGATATTCAACTTGAAGATTTACCACCCCAGCAGCGTATTGTTACTCTGCGAGTTGACAAAGGAATTAGTTTTGGCCAGGCCCGGCATGCCCTTGCTGCCATTGCTGCAAGCTCGGCAGTAAACATCGAAATTGCAGCATTGAAGAACGATTCCAAATAATATGTTACTAAAAAACTGCAAATATATTTTTGGAATCTTTAAATGCTTCGGCCTCCGTCGATACAGAGTATCTGGCCGGTTATGTAGTCGTTCTTAAGAAGAAATATTATAGCGTCCGTAACTTCTTTGGGCTGGGCAATTCTCCTTAGCGGTACGAAAGAGAGCTGACGGTGTTTATCCGCATCGTCAAAACCGCTGGGCCATCTAACTACTCCGGGTGCGACAGAATTTACGCAGACGGCAGGAGCTAATTCCTTTGCCAGGGCCTTTGTAGCTCCTATAAGACCTGCCTTTGAAGCACAGTACGTAACATATCCTGCCCAGGGTTTTAGCGCCCCGACATCGGCGATGTTGATTATCTTCGCTACAGGAGCTGTAACATCAGGGAATCTTTGATTTATTATTCCGGCAAAGGCCCGGCTTGCCATAATTGGGGCTGTCAAATTCAGGTCGAAAATTTCCCTGGCCTGGTCGAAAGTTACGTCACTAAGTCTATGCCTTGAAAATGTAGCGGCTGAATTGATCAGAATATCAGGTATGCCGAGCTTCTGTGCCTTGTCAAATAAACTCTCGATGCCTTTTGGGCAGGTAAGGTCAGCCTTGACCAGCCTGGCCTTAACCGCGAAAGTACGTATATATTCGGCCAGTTCCTGCCCAGCCCGTTCGTTTTGATGATAGTGGCAGATGCAATGGCAGCCTGCCTGGGCTAATGCCTTTGTGATAGTACTTCCTAATCGGCCGGTTGAGCCGGTAATAATGGCGATTTTGCCTCTTAGATTCATAGCTGGGTATAGTAAGTTATAAGGCCAGATTTGGCAATAAGCTGGCATTTTTAATGAGTCTTCGAAGCTTACCCCTGTTTTTTGCCTTTACAATCAGGTTGTAATCGACAAAAATGCGATAGCTGTGGAAGAAAGGGTCAATTTGTATTATCAGCAAGGTAAGAATGCTAAATTTTTTTCAAAAATTGGAATTTTTTAGGGAACAGAAGAGGGGTTTTGCGCATCCTTAAAGGTGGCAGCAAGGCCTTGCCGGAAGGATGAATAGTTGGAGAAAAGGCAACAATCGTTTGTTAACCGGCTAAAAGCGGCTGACCGTCAGGCTGCTGCCGAGTTCGTTGACAAATACTATGAAAGAATATATCTGCTGTTCAGAAGGCTTGGGCACGGCCGAGGAGTCAGCGAAGACCTGACTCAGGAGACTTTTTTGCAGGTATGGCAGCATATAGCACAACTGCGGGACTCTGTTGCCCTGGAGAGCTGGTTGTATCACATTGCCGCAAATGTCTCGAGACGGCACTGGCGCTGGCATAAGAGCCATAAAACAGCAAGTACAGAAGGGCTTGATTTTGTCCGAAGTATAGAGAAGGATAGCAGCAGCACAGCAGAGCTGGAAGATATTGCCAGGTTGAAAGAGTCATTGCTGAATCTTTCACCGAAACTAAAAGAAGCGGTTGTTTTGCACTATATGCAGCATTTGACCATTGTCCAGGCTGCCCGGGCAGTGGGCATAAGAGAGAATACCTTTAAAAGCAGGCTTAACAGAGCATTGAGGAGGTTGAGGTCGCAATTGAAAGCCTGGAAGTAGGAGCGAATATGACAGAAAAAAATATAGAAAAATTGCTGGGTCGATTAGGCCAGATTACCGCAGAGCCGGTTCGACCCGGCCTCGCCGAGGACATAAAAGACCAAATTCCCCACACTCTGGCCAGCCACAGAAGAGGTATGGACACCATCAATATCCTTATAGACCTGAGGATAAGCAGGCTGGCAGCTGCAGCAGCGATAATCATAACCGTGGTTCTCTGGGCAGCCTTTCTAAATAGAGATGACCGTGGCGGCAGAGGTCTGTATCAGGACAGCAAGCTGCTGATAAAATATTGCATTGGGGGTGCCAATGCAAGTAAGAGCGGAGAATGGGCTAATATGACTAATTTTCACAAATATCTACTTACCCAGGGCATCCAGGCCTATTATTACGGAGAATGCATTAACCCTGCTGATAACAATGCAGTGCTGATACAGTGGAAGCTTCTCGACGGCAATTATAGAGTGATTTTTGCAGGCGATCTGGAAGAGAAAACAATAACTGCCCAGGAGCTTGTAGAACTACAGAGCAATATGCTTCAATCAATGGCAAGATAAAGCGAAAAAAAGGGTGTTTTAGTATTGCTATATGTGAATATGTTTGATAAAATGCAGTTTTATCGGTATTAACACATTATTGAAAGTGAGGAACAGAACTATGAACAGGCAAAAAGGCTTTACACTTATGGAACTGTTGATTGTTATTGCTATCATCGCATTGCTGATGGCAATACTTGTACCGGCCCTCAGCAAGGCAAGAAAGCAGGCCAGGACCGTCGCAGGTTTGGCGAATCTTCGCCAATTCGGCCTTATGTGGCAGATGTATACAGGTGATAACAATAGTTACTTCATGACGGGCAGGAAAATAAGTGGTGTTGATGAGAGTTGTTGGGTGTATGTTCTTCAGGATTATCATGACAAAGATGACAAAGCTCGCTGCTGCCCGGAGGCATCAACGCCCTTCACGGACAAAAAGGGTAGTTCCACAGGTGTTAGGAATCCTTTTGGAGCCTGGGGAATGATAGGACCCTGGTGGACGGGGGGTGGCATTAAAGATGCATACTATTACGGCGGTTATGGGATAGAAGACCATCTTAAAAATAGCGGTTCTAAAGCTAATTGGAACCACTGTAACCATTCAGGCGTCGATAATATACCGGTTCTGCTTGACTGTTTTTTCGTAAGCGGGGTGCTCCAAGGTAGCGGTTCAAAGCCAGGCATAGAGGCTGCTTATGAGCCTCCTTATTATGATGGTGAATACAGAGACCCCCCCAGCGGTCTTGGTCAGATGACTCGGTTTTGCCTGAATCGTCATGATGGCCACACGAATGTACTTTTTATGGACTGGTCAGTGAGAAGCGTAGGCCTTAAAGAGTTGTGGACACTGAAGTGGCTCCCGGGGTGGGACACTGAAAATATCTGGACACTGGCCGGTAATGGTGGGGATTACCGTGCGACTTACGATAGGTGGGCAAACTGTGGCAATGGCTGGATGAAGAATTTTAAGCTCTATTAATAACTCAAATTGACCGATTGATGTTTTGAGGTTAGCAGGGCCTGCTTTGCAGGCCCTGCAATGACGTTAAAAACACTTCTTCTGCTATCTCTAAAGGCGTGTCGTTTTTTGTTAAATACGCTACATAATTATTCCTCGGCAATTTTTCTTCCTTTTCGCCCCCGCAGGAAATCGGTGCGGAAAAAAGAAAACTTGTCATCCATATAAGCTTTAGGTCCTGTAGACGTTTCAAATAATCAGTAGAAAGTATCCAACAAAAAAATACCCAAGGGGGGACGAACAAAATTCCCTAAAGGGTTATAGTAATACAACTTATGATTCTGACCCTGTCAAGAGGTGGCCTAAATCGGGGACTGATTCTGCAAAAACGCCTAAAAATGACACCCAAAAGCTACCACCAGACCTTGCAAAGATTGCAAAAACTTGGCCTAAACTACCGGAGCATATAAAAGCTGCAATCAAGGCATTAGTGCAATCCCATATTCAAGGAGTTCAAAAATGACAGTATCAGAAAAACAATTAG